>PEWV01000017.1 GCA_002780005.1 Candidatus Aquitaenariimonas noxiae
ACCTAAGAGCACCTTATGGTAGCTATCCCAAGTCAAACCAGAAGTATTTCCTTTTCCACTGTATGGTAGCAATATGGGGTGAGCGGCGAAATCGTAAATTTTTCCCAAATGTGGTTTTCGGACTTACGACGAGCGCCGGAAGGAGTGTACAGAATGAATAGCACATAGGCGCGAGGAGTAAGTTCAAAACCACGGGAAAAATTTACTTAAAGCCGCGAACCCCATATTGCTACCATGAACGACTTAGTGTGCTATACTTTCCGCTTGCCCATTAGGTAAGTATGATATATAATTCAAGTTAGGAAGATGAAAGCCGAAATAATATCAGTCGGGACTGAACTAATACTTGGCCACGTTGTCAACACCAATGCCAGCTATATTTCAAGAAGCATGGCGGAAATCGGCATTGATATCCTTTATCACTCCGCTGTAGGCGATAACGAAGAAAGGATCTCTGATTCGTTACATAGGGCCTTAAAAAGGTCCGATATCATTATCACTACCGGCGGGTTGGGCCCGACGGTTGACGATATAACTCTTGCGGCTATAGCCAAGACTATCAATAGAAAGTTAGTATTCAACAAGGCGATTGCCGAAAAAATAAAAGATTATTTCAGAAAAAAACATATCCCTTTTATAAAAGCTAGTTTCAGGCAGGCCTATATACCCGAAGGCTCTTTATGGTTAAAAAATGCCGTCGGCACTGCGCCCAGTCTGATAATCCAATGTGAAGACGGTCAAAAATTTATAGTATGCCTGCCCGGTCCGCCAAGGGAGGTAACAACTATCCTAGAAAATGAATTGATACCATACTTCAAAAAGCACATAAAAACGCAGGGGCTGATCAAATCCCGTTTAATAAAATTAATCGGCCTCTCGGAAGTGAGCGTTGATTCAAAAATAAAAGATATCTTAAAATTGGAGCGGCCGACCACCGTAGGAATATATACCAATCCCGGCGAAGTGCATATCAAAATAACCGCAAAGGCCGGTAATGAAAAAGAATGCGGCGAAAATATAAAAAAAATAGAAAAGGTCGTCAGGAAGCGGCTGTCAAAGTTCATATACGGCGTAGACAACGAAAACCTCGAAGGGGTTGTGGTGGATCTTCTTATAAAATCTAAAAATACGCTAGGCATCGCTGAAAGCTGCACCGGCGGATTGGTAACCCATAGGATCACAAATATAAGCGGCAGCTCAAATTGCTTTAAGATGGGCATAGTTGCTTACGGTAACGACGCCAAAATCGCTCATCTAGGAGTCTCAAGGGCGCTTATAACAAGATATGGCACGGTAAGCAAGCCCGTGGCAATAGCTATGGCAAAAGGTATAAAAAAAGCAGCAAACACAAAGATAGGCATAGGCATAACGGGTATTGCCGGCCCGACCGGAGCAACAAAAACCAAGCCTGTAGGTTTGGTCCATATAGCTTTAGTCAGCGATAAGAAAAAGATGTCTAAAAAATGCTTTTTCCTCGGCAAAAGAGAGGATACCAAGTTTCTAGCCTCTCAAGCGGCATTAGAGCTGATCTGGATGCATTTAAAAAAGTGACCTTGGTTAGGATATAATGGAAGAGCAAACACGTAGTTTTATTGCAATTGAACTCTGTAGCGATATAAAAGAGGAGCTCGCCTCTTTGATAGAAAAATTAAAAAGCTCAGGAGCTGATGTAAAGTGGGTGGAGCCTCTGAACATACATCTAACATTAAAATTTCTTGGCGGCATGTCTCTTGATGAAATCGACACTATTAAAAACGTCATGGATAAAACAAAAAATAAATTCAAGGCGTTTCAAATGTCGCTTTCTCAAGTAGGAGCATTCCCAAAACTTTCATATCCGAGGGTAATATGGGTCGGAGTAAACGACGGCAAAGAAAAGGCCAAAGAAATATACGATTTTTTAGAATCTGAACTAGAAAAAGAATTCTTCGAGAAGGAGGAAAGGCCGTTTTCGCCTCATCTTACAATAGGAAGGGTCAAGTCGCTTAAAAATAAAGAGGCCCTAAAATCATCTATAGAAAACTTAAAATTCTCGTCCGCTAAAACTTCGCTTGTAGACCACGTAACCCTGTTCAAAAGCACCCTCACGCCGAAAGGTTCTATATATACCCCGATTCATGTAGTTAAGTTTACAATTTAGTCAAAAACTCGAAACAAATCTAAAATTCTAATGTTCAAATTTCCAAAACTTGGGTTTTAATCATTCGAATTTTAGTTATTCGATATTGTTTCGGATTTCGTGCTTCGATATTCGGATTTAAAATATCAGGCGTGCTGTCTGAAGGATTACATTCGTCAAAACCCCTGCCGCTATATCGTCGAGCATAACCCCGGCAGAACCTTTAAGACCTTCCAGTTTTCTTATCGGTTGCGGCTTTATGATATCTAACAATCTGAAGAGTATGAAACCGACGATAACGTAGGGCCATCTTGGCGGGATTAAAAAAAGGGCTACTAACATACCACTTGCCTCGTCTATTGTGATCTGCGAAGCGTCTTTCTTTTTAAATATTTCTTCTGCCTTCCCGCTTACCAAAAACCCGGATACGATCAGAAATAGAACCGTAAAAATATAGAGCGAAAGATTATCTTTTACGAAATAATATAGAAATAACGCGGCCAGGCTCGCTAATGTACCCTGCGCCTCGGGCGCGTATCCGATGTAGAAAAATGTGGCAAATAGTTTAATTATTTTCTGCACTTAAAAATATATCTCGATTCTTTACCAAATAGCTTATCCCGCTAGTAAGCGTGAGGCTCACCGTAATAAGCATCAATGTGAAAATAAGCCATATAAAATAGCATTCAAACATCGGGGTCCAAAAGCCAAACTTCTTAATGCCAACTTCGCGTAGCACGAGGAAACTCAGTATGGCTATTATGGCGACCGTTTGAGAAACGGTTTTGTGTTTTCCTCCTTGTGAGGCAGGAATAACTTTTTTCTTTGTTAGGGCTAAGATCCTAATGCTCGTAATTATTAATTCTCTTATGATCACGAGTAAAACCATCCACGCCGGGACAAGTTTCAATTCAACAAAGGCTAAAAACGCGGCTAAAACCAGGATCTTGTCGGCTATCGGGTCAAGAAGCTTTCCCAGGTCCGTAGTCACATTGTATTTTCTTGCAAAATATCCGTCTAAGAGATCCGAAAGCGCGGCGATTATAAATGTAACCAAGGCCAGGGCTTTAAACATCACCCCTTTGCTGAACAAAAATAACATAAATATAAAAGTAAGGAATATTCTTGATATGGTAATTTTATTAGGAAGGTTCATAACACTTCTTCTCCCACTAAATCATATTCCAGAGCATCTATGATCCTAGCGTCTACAAAATCTCCTGCCTTCGCGTTTTTGGTCTTCAGATATACCCCGCCGTCCACCTCAGGCGCATCGCCTTGGGTTCTGCCCAAAAATAAATTATCTTCCTTCTCTACCTTTTTGTCAACCAGAACTCTTACTATCTTTTTTAATAATTTTTTATTATTTTCTTCGGATATAGCCTGTTGAATTTTCATAACTTGATCAAACCGCTCGTTTTTCACCTTTTCCGGCAAATGGTCTTTGAAATTATAAGCGTCCGTTCCTTCTTCTCTGGAATATATAAATGCCCCGAGCCGGTCAAATCTTGTTTTCTCTATGAAATCCAAAAGCTCTTTAAACTCGTCTTCTCCTTCGCCCGGGAAACCGACGATTATTGATGTCCGGATTACAACATTGGGAATGTCATTTCTTAACTTTTCTATTAGCGACAAAATCTCTTTTTTTACCACTTTTCTATTCATGGCTTTCAGGATCTTATCATTTATGTGCTGGACTGGCAGGTCTACATATTTACAAATAGGATAGTCTTTTATAACATCAACTAACTCGTCGGTAAAATGCGCAGGGTGCGTGTACAAAAGCCTTATCCAGGCCTCGCGCTTCAAGAGTTTTGATATTTGTTTAAGCACTTTCGGAAGCATCATTTTTTTGTACAGGTCCATGCCGTACAAAGTCGTATCTTGCCCTATCAAATTTATCTCTGAGACCCTATTTTTATTGAGCAGCATATCGGCCTCTTTTATGATAGAGCGAACGGCCCTGCTTCTGTAATCGCCTCGCAGCTCCGGGATCACGCAATAACTGCATTTATTCACGCAACCTTCCTGAATCTTTATATAAGCGTAATACAAAGGCGTTATAAATAAGCGCGGGTTTTTGTGGCTGTATAAAAATTCGGGCTTTTCACGGATCTTCACGATCCTCTTACCGTTGGAAACGGATTTGGCTACTTTCACGATATCTGCGATATCCCCTACGCCTATAAACGCATCGACTTCAGCGAGCTCACCTTTTAGCACATCCTTATATCTTTGTGTAAGGCATCCGCTAACCACAATATGCGAAATGCTGCCTTTCTTTTTTAAATCTATAAGGCCTAAGATCACATCGATAGATTCTTTTTTAGCGTCGTTTATAAAAGAGCACGTATTCACTATAACCGTATCGGTGCCCTCAATATCGTCCGTAATATGAAACCTCGCTTTTTTTAGCAAACCGAGCATAACTTCCGAGTCGACAAGATTTCTAGGACAACCTAAACTGATTATGTTCACGCTACGGTTTTTTGCCATATTCCTATACGCTCTCCACTAAACGCTGATTCGTCCTTGGATATCTTTTGGCGAATCATCCCGAGCATATATTGCATAAGGCTATATGCGAGGGATATGTGCTATTTTTATGGAATTTTCATTCCTTGGGGGGTTATGAGGATGCCTTTTTTAACCCCTTTTCCTGGAGAACCCAGTGAAGTGCCGTTTAAAATAAGCTCTACCGATTCGGCTTTCCCGACCCACAGTTCTATTTTTTCATTAGCCCTCCACGCCTCTACGCTTCCCTTTGGCAGGACGCTTTTAAAGATCTGTTTTCCGTCGGCTTTTATTTCCATCCACACATCATTGCTGGTCTTTGTGACCAGTAGAAACGGGTGGGCTTGCGGGGTCTTTGTAACAGGTTTTTCAACGGTCGCTGATGGTTTTGACTTTTCGACAGCAACGGCCGGCGCGGGCTTGGACCTCTCTACGCTTTTTGTCTTCTTTGCATTCGAATCTCCGCTCAATTTTTCTTTTGCGGCATTTTCTCTATGCATCCTCCGGGCGTCCGCAATTTTAGCAACTGACCTTTTAATAAATCTGGTAGTTCCGATTATAGCCATGATTCCAAAGATTGCTACCAATAAAATAACTATAGTCTTAAGAACCAAAGGGACATAATTTCGGCTGTTTTGGGGATATGCGATTTCTTTTTTCTTCGGCTCTATATGCAGCACTTGTTTGATTTCTTCGGTTTGGCTTTTCGAATAGTCTTCAACGATCTTTTCCGCATCCAGACCGAGATACCTGGCGTACGATTTTAAAAAACTCCTTACATATACCGGGCTTAAGGTCTCGTGCGCATTATCTTCTTCTAGGGCCTTTAAAATCCTCGGGTGGATCTTGAGCGATTTCTGCGCATCATCTAATGTGAGAGATTTTTCCTCTCTGGCTTTCTTTAAACGGCTTCCTATGGAATCCATTATAATCTTACCCCTCTTTTCTTATCTCGTCGAGATTTTCTATCAATATCACTCTCGGTTTTGATCCTTGATAAGAACCTACTATGCCTTCTTCTTCCATCATATCTATTAGGCGGGCAGCCCTCGTATAGCCCAGGCCAAGTCTTCTCTGCAGCATGCTGACAGAGGCCTGCTTTGTCTGCAAAACCATTTTTACGGCTTCCTCGTACACCTCGTCCCGTTCGAAAGTTTTAAAACTCTGTTTTTTCTGTGCGCTTAAGATCTCTTCATTGTAATCCGCACCTCGCTGGGACTTCATGAAATTTACCGCCTTTTCTATTTCGGAATCGGTAACGAGGGTTCCTTGAGCCCTGATGGGTTTTTCCGTGCCCGGCTGCAAGAACAAGAGGTCCCCTCTACCCAGCAGCTTATCTGCGCCGTTGATGTCCAGGACCGTGCGGGAATCGACTTTTGTAGCTACCTTAAAAGATATCCTCGCTGGAAAATTTGCTTTTATCACACCCGTTATTACATCAACGGACGGCCTCTGGGTCGCTAAGACAATATGTATGCCGACCGCCCTTGACAGCTGCGCTAATCTCGTAATGGCACTCTCTATGTCCGTCTGGGCGACTAACATCAAATCCGCTAGCTCATCTATCATTACAATTATATAGGGGATAAGCGCGTGGGGCTCTTTAATCGTTCCGTTTCTTACTTTATCGTTATAGATATCTATATTTCTCGCCCCGGCTTCGGCAAAAATCTTATAACGGCTTTCCATCTCGTTCACAAGCCAGCTTAACGCGCTAGAGACCTTTTTTGGATCTGTCACGACGGGGCAAAGAAGGTGCGGCAGCCCGTTATAAATGGACAACTCGACCATTTTTGGGTCTATCATCAAAAATTTTAACTCATCCGGCGTGGCCGTAAAAATAAGGCTCATTATAAGGCAGTTTACGCAAACGGTCTTGCCCGATCCTGTTGTACCCGCTATAAGAAGATGCGGCATGTCACCCAATTCGGCGACGACCGCATGTCCTGAAATGCTTTTGCCGAGCGCGAGCTTAAGTTTCGATTTGGATTCTTTAAACTCGGGCGATTCAAGCACCTCTTTTAGATATACGACAGTACTTTCGCTGTTAGGTACTTCAACGCCCACGGTCCCCTTTCCTGGCACCGGTGCTACTATTCTAATGGATTGCGCCTTCATTGCCAGCGCTATATCATCGCTCAGCGCTGTAATTTTATGCACCTTAACCCCAGGCGCCGGCTGCAATTCATATCTGGTTATCACCGGTCCCTGATTGACCTGAACAACCTTAGTCTCTATCCCGAAATCTCTCAATGTTCCCTCGAGAATATCGGAATTTACCTTTACGTCATCCATTATCTTTCTCTCTTCGATCGGAGGAGGCGATTCCAATAAATCTATCGAAGGCAGTTTACATTCGGGTTTTGGGACAGGCGTTGGCTTTACCACCTTCATTTCTTCGCTCGCATCCCTTTGAACGATTTTTTCTTTAATAATTTCTCTTGGTTTTTCCGGAGGCAGCTCTTTAGAAGCTAACTTCGGCTGCTCGATTTTCTGCTCGGCCTTAGGCTCCATCTTTGGAGCAGGTTTTATACGTAACCCGCCCGGCAGCTCTATCTTTTTTGTCGTTTTGATTGTCTGGGGTTTTTCTTTCTTGGTAAATTTAAAAACAGGCTCTTTAAGCCTTTGTGGAGCTTTAATCCTACCAGTTAACGCTGAAATGGCCCTTAACAGGTACTTTGTGAAAGGAATTATAAGAAAATCTGTCGCGAGTAAAAGTGAAAGCGTCAACAAAACGCCTATTATGATAAAGGCACCTATCGCGCCGAAATAACGAAGCATAAAATTCGAAATTGTAAAGCCAACCATCCCTCCTACTTTAAAATTCTCGACTTCGCTACCTGATCGAAGCATGCTGAAAAGCCCGCTTATGCTGCATAAGGCAATAACGCTTCCAATAAGCCTGAAAATAAGTTTCTGGGATTTATATTTTAGAATCTTGGAGGTAGCCCAGAACACGATAAGGATCGGTATGGCGAAACTGGCGTATCCTATAGCGAAGAAGAGCGCTCCTCCTAAATAGGCCCCGATAACGCCGACAAAATTGGTCATATGCTTATTGGGCGTGGATACGAAATAATTCAAATCGGCAGGATTATATGTTATTAAACTCAAGAAAATAAGGGCGGCGACTACAAAAAACAATATTCCAAAAATATCGTTAAACCTTTCTTCCTCCATAAATTCTCCTCTTAAATAAATAAAAGGACCAAACCGAGAATGGCGCAATACACGCTGAAATAATAAAACTTATTCTTGATTAGTACCCTCTTCAAAAACCAAAGCGCGAATACGCCGATAACGCAAGCTATAAAGCTGCCCAACAGCATAGCGGCCAGGTCCGCCACGTTAACTGCTACGATATCCTTTGCCTTGTACAGAAGCGCACCGAAAACCGCAGGTATCGAAAGTAAAAAAGAAAAACGAAAGGCCAGGTCTTGGTTTTTTTTAAGCAATAACGCGGTTGATATCGTCGCCCCGCTCCTGGACACACCCGGCACTATGGCAATCGCCTGGCTAATCCCCACCAATAAAGCCTGCCATCCCGAAAGTTTTGAATTTTCTGAATTATTCGACGCATATCGCGAAACCAGGCTTCCGGATAGAAGCCATATGGCAGTTATTATAAGCGCGCCCCCGATGACTCTTGTGCTTTTAAACAAGCCTTCTATGCTGTCTCCGAAAAAGAAAACTAGTGCTACGATTGGAATAGTTCCTATCGCTATCAAAAAAATTTCTTTACGCCTGACTTTAAATAAGTCTAATATATCTTTGAAAAAAAATATTACTATTGCGACAAGTGTACCCACGTGGAGCAGCACATTTTCCACAACGCTAGGTTCTGCGTACCCAAAAAGTTTTTGCGCTATCACGATGTGGCCGGAGCTGCTTATTGGTAAAAATTCGGCTATCCCTTGAATAATTCCGAAAACTATACTTTCTAAGATCTTCGCCACGTTAAATCCCGGTATGTCCAAATCCGCCCGCAAAACGCTTTGTTGTATCAAGTTCATCGGCGACTTCGAACTCTGCCTTAATAACTTCTTTAATAACCATTTGGGCGAGTCTCATTCCCCTCTTTATTACGAATGTCTCTTTGCCCAAATTCGTTACGATGAGACTCACCAGGCCTCTGTAGTCGCTATCAATGGTCCCGGGAGTATTTACAAGCGTTATGCCATGTTTTAGCGCAAGGCCGCTTCTCGGCCTTACCTCAGCCTCGTATCCTTCAGGTATGCTGATATAAATCCCGGCAGAAATTAATTTAATTTCCCCGTGATCTATGGCTACATCTTCCTTGACGTCAGCGTACATGTCCATGCCGCTTGCGCCGTCAGTCGCATAATCCGGAAGCGGCAGGTCCAAGGCGTCTTCTTTTTGCCTAAGTCTTATTTTTATTTTTTTCGCCACTAGCTGCCTTCAAAACCTGTTTTCTGCTTAAATTGATCCTGCCCTGCTGGTCTATTTCTATGATTTTAACCAGGACTTCCTCGCCGACCTTTACTTCGCTCGACACGTCCGATACATATTTTTCCGCGAGCTCTGAAACGTGGATAAGCCCTTCTTTTCCCGGTAAAATTTCGCAGAACGCCCCGAAATTAGCGATTTTCGTTATCTTACCTAAGTACATTTTCCCGATCTCGGGTTCTTCTATCAATTTTTTTACTATATCAACGGCTTTTTCTAATGACTCTTTGTTAGCCGAGGCTATCTTCACTTCCCCGGCCTGGTCATCGATGTCTATCGTAACGCCGGTTTCGCTTATTATCTTCCTTATAACTTTGCCTCCCGGCCCTATCACATCCTTGATCTTGTCCAGGCTTATTTTAATATTAACGATGCGCGGGGCAAAGGCCGATAGCTTATCTCTCGGTCCGCTTATCACCGCATATATCTTATCCAGTATTTCGAGTCGCGCAGCCTTTGCCTGGTCCAATGCCTTTTTAATAAGATCAAAATTCAAACCGTCTATTTTAAGGTCCAGCTGTATTGCCGTCACTCCCTTCCTGGTGCCTGCTACCTTGAAATCCATGTCTCCGCAATGGTCTTCTATGCCGGCGATATCCGTCAGGATGGCTGCCTTATCCTTTTCCTTGACAAGCCCTATGGCTATGCCGCTTACTGCCGCCTTTATCGGCACTCCGGCGTCCATTAAGGAAAGTGAGCTGCCGCAAACCGTAGCCATACTGCTGGAGCCGTTTGACTCTAGGATATCCGAGACTACCCGCACGGTATAAGGGAACGCTTCTTTTGAAGGCATTACCGGATGGAGCGATCTTTCTGCCAGGGCGCCGTGTCCTATCTCTCTTCGGCCGGGCCCTCTTACAGGTTTAACCTCTCCGACGCTAAACGGCGGAAAATTGTAGTGCAGCATAAAAGTTTTAAGCGATTCGCCCTCCAAGGCATCTATTACCTGCTCATCAGCGCTTGTGCCCAAAGTCGTAACCGCAAGGCTTTGGGTCTGGCCTCTCGTAAAAAGGCCCGAACCGTGCGTTCTGGGCAATATCCCTACTTCACACGCTATCGGCCTCATATCGGTAAAAGACCTGCCGTCTATCCTTCTTCCTTCCAAAATAAATTTTCTTACCTCTATTTTTTCGAGCTTGCCCAGAGCAAGGCTGACATCTTCTTTTGTATAACCCGATTCATCGGTAACTAATTTATCTATCAGTTCTTTTAAGAGCAGAATCTTCTCTTCTATGCGGCCCTCTTTATGAGTTACCTTATTAATATGATTCAGTTTTTCTTTTGCGAGCCCTCTTACTTTTTCGTAAAGATCCTCTTTTACTAATTTGAGTTCAGGGCTCATTTTTGGACGGCCTATTTCCTTCGCCATCTTTTCCTGCAATCCTATGATCTTTAATATTTCCTTATAACCATATTTCATCGCCTCAAGCAAAAGCGGCTCATCCAGCTCCTTCGAACCCATTTCCATCATTATTACGCCTTCCCTTGTGCCTGATACCACAAGGTCGAGCGGGCTCTCAGCTAATTCTTGAAATGTAGGATTTAATATAAATTCGTCTTTAATCTTCCCTACCCTTACAGCCCCGATCGGGCCGTTAAAAGGTATATCCGATATCATAAGCGCAGCTGACGCTCCGTTTACGGCTAAAATATCCGAATCATTTTTCCCGTCGCTGGACACTACCAGCGCCATCACTTGAACTTCATTAATAAAGCCTTCCGGGAAGAGCGGCCGTATAGGCCTATCAATGAGCCTGGCGGTCAATATCTCTTTTTCTGAAGGCCTGCCTTCGCGTTTGAAAAATCCGCCTGGAATTTTGCCGGCGGCGTATGTCTTTTCCTGGTACTCTACAGTAAGAGGGAAGAAATCGATGCCTTCCCTTACATCCTTGGAGGCTACAGCCGTAACCAGCACTACGGTGTCGCCCAGGCGTACCGTCAATGAGCCGTTCGCCTGTTTTGCCATTTTACCGGTTTCAAATACGATATTTTCCCTGCCAAGACTCAATTCAAATTTCTTTATCATTTTCTCTTCTCTCGTTTTTTATAATTCTTCTTATTTATTTGCGTAACTCCAGCTTGTCAACAACCTCGCGATACTTCGTTTCGTCGTTCTCCTTAAGATACTTGAGAAGCCTGCGGCGTCTATTGACCATCTTCAACAGCCCCTGCCTTGAATGGATATCTTTTTTGTGTTTTTTAAAATGCTCGGTGAGGTTGTTTATCCTGCAAGTCAATAAAGTCACCTGCACCGCCGGAGAGCCGGTATCTTTCGTGTGCATTTTTAAATCGCCCATCAGTTTCTGCTTCTTCTCTTTATCAATTTCCACCTTTACACCTCCTAAAATATTTTTTTATTACCCGTGATTTTTCTTGCAATCTTCACATCGCGCCTAATCTGTTTTACCAAACTTTCATGGCTTGAGAAAGGCCGTTCGCCCCGTATCTTTTTTATGAACAATATCTCCAGATCTTTTCCGTAAATATTCTTATTAAAACCGAATATATGAGCCTCTATGGTAGGTTCTATATTCTTATCGAATTCAAAGGTAGGACGTCTACCCATGCTTAATATACCATTAAACAATTTATTTTGCAACTTAATCTTAACGGCATAAACTCCGCTTGGCGGAATAACCTCATGGTGCGGATTTACGTTTGCCGTAGGAAAACCCAGTATTCTCCCAAGGCCTTTTCCGGTCACTACTGTTCCTAAAACAGAGACGGGCCTGCCCAACAATATCGAGGCAGTGCGTAAGTCGCCATTAGCTATAAGCTGCCTTAAGAGGCTGCTTGAGATTATTTTTCCATCCATCCTTAAGGGGTTTAAACGCTCTATAAGAAAGCCGTATTTTTTACTTAACCTTTTCAAAGTTTTTGGTGTGCCTTTTTTGTTTTTACCAAATACGAAATTTTTTCCGACCAGGACCTTTGAGGCATTTAATTTATCGACCAATACGCGTTTAATGAACTCCTCGGGCGTGAGCCTTGAAAATTTCCTGTCAAATTTTATAACGAGGCAGGTATCCAATCCTAATTCTTTAAATATATTTAATTTATGGGCTAAGGACATAAGCCTCGGAGGTCTTCTTATATGATCAAGGATGTAAAGCGGATGAGGATCAAAGGTAAGAACAACCGCTTCGCCTTTAATGCGCCTGGCCTCTTTTATGGCTTTCTTTATTATCATCCTGTGGCCTAAATGAACCCCGTCAAAGACGCCGATAGCCACCACTGTCTTCTTTTTCAAAGGTTGCATGTTTTTTATGCCGAATGTTGTTCTCATTATACCTGGCGAAGCCTTCCTTGGAGTTTTTCAGGCGTAATACTCTTTAATTCTTCGAACGATATGCTCTCTTCTATCCCGAAATCTCCGGATTTAACCCTCCTCAAAAACGTCATATGCGCACCGCAACCCAGTTCTTTCCCGATATCATCACAAAGCTTGCGGATATAGGTGCCTTTCGAGCAATGGACCCTGAAAAAAATCTTGGGTAGATCGATTTTTTCAATAACTAACTCTTTTATATTTATCCTGCGCGGTTCTTTCTTTACGGAAATACCGCGCCGGGCCAATTTGTATAACGGAGTACCATTATGCTTTACCGCTGAAAAAAACGGCGGCTCCTGAAGCAACTCGCCGCAAAACTTTGAAAATACTGTTTTTATCTTTTCATTGTCGACGCCTGATACATCTTTTGTAGCCGCAATCTTCCCGTCGGCATCAAGAGTATCGGTCGTGACCCCGAGTTCAAGCGCGGCATCATATACTTTATCGTCACTCATTAATTTAGCGGATAGCTTTGTCGCTTCTCCGAGCAATAAAACCAAAACGCCTGTTGCTATCGGGTCAAGGCTGCCGGCGTGGCCTACTTTTTTTATGCCAAACTTTTTTCTGACAAAATTGACCACGTCATGACTTGTCAGCCCTTTAGGCTTATCGACAATAAGGATTCCGTTCATATTAAAGCGGGAAAGGCCCGTAAGGCTCTCCAAAGAGGCACGCTATATGCGAAACGCATAAATTATATCTCTTGCCAGGTGCTCGTGCTGACAACCCAGTTAGTAGTCGAGTTGATCATGCCTGACGGCAGATTTGTATGCAAAGTAGGGATCTGGAAGACACTCGGAACGTTTGAGCCCATATCTATAAGGTTAGAAACGAGAGTCCCTGCTATATTAGTCTGCTTCTTTACAATCATTTTTGTCTCGCCGTAAAAAGCGCCCATGCAGTTTATATTCGCTTCATTAAAAGTGATTTGCCCGGGGGTCATAATACCAAGGGCACTTGAAGTGGGGAATGTGTTGCTGCTAAGCATATTAGTATCAATGTTTACTTCTCCGTCTGTAGCGGTAGCGTCGCCCTCAACTAAGATCGAACCTTTTCCTGTATATGTAAAGGTGTTTCTTCCGGGTGCATCGCTGAAGTCTAGATCTCCTTCCTGTACATATACAATTCCGGAAATGGTAAGATGACCATCCCCATCCATAGCTATCGTATTTGTGCCATCTGTGTAGGAAAAATTAGACGTCTGTTTAATATTATTGAGCACGGCTAATTGAGCCGGGTCAGAGATCACCAGCGCATTAGCTTTTAAATAAGCCTGATAAGTCGCGTATGACGTTCCTCCCCCGTCTGTATAAGGGTCGCTAAGACTAGGAAATTCAACGCTATCACCTAGGTCATACGTATTTGAGTAACCATTGTCCGAGTAAACACTATCAGAACCTTTAGTACCGCCATAGCCGTCTGTCACATAAACGTGGTCCAGCGTTTCTTTGTAGCTATTTCCGGCAACATTGGCTTCGCCGACTGAAGATGTCCCGCCTAAACCCACAAGGCCGTTCTTTACCCTCAAGTTAGCGCTTAAGCTTTGAACGCTTTCCCCGCCAAAAGTTGTTGTCGGACAGGCAGGCACGCGGGTTGTAAAAACCGCGGGCATGCCGTCATAGTTATTCGTTATAGAGGCTCCGCCTGATAGATTAAGCGCGAAATCGGTACTCGCAAGTCCGTTTCCTAATATATGCACTGAACCGGCAACCTCGACGTCACCATTTATCAACGTACCACCCGTACCTGCTCCCGCAAAAATAGCATTATTCCAAACTCCTATATTGTACGCCGTAACAAACGCTTCTATAGTCCTGGAATTACCGCTGCATGTCCCGGTTGCTCTCACATAAATTTCTGTGGTGTTAGCTGTATTTTTTAACGTAACAGTATAGTCACCGTTCCCTAACGCAGTAGAGGCATATAGAGTATAAAAATTTGATGTATCTGGGCCGCAGACTATACCGTCTATGGTCCCATCGGCCCAGCTTGGATTCGTAGGGTTCGAATTAAGATCCTTCTGTAATGCGTAAAGCGCCCTATTGAGGCCGGCCTCGGCTATATAGAATGCCTTGGTCGAGTTGTTCTGGCTCCTTGTCATCCTTATATCCGAACTGCTTATCAACATAAAGGAGGCGGCTGCAATTGTTAATACTAATATAAAAATCAATATTATAACAAGGGCTAAACCTTTTTTTCGGTATTTAAAATTCATATCCCCTCCTCTAATTTCTTAAAGTCACATTAGTTGTTAACTCTATATTTACGATCCGGTCCCTCACCCTGTCTTCCAAAGTTAAGCTGATCGTAACTACATCACCGCTTACGGAAAACGTGAGGCCAGCCGGATTAGTCCTGACATTATCTACAATAGCGATTTCATCACCGACTAAAGAGTTATCAGGGTCATACATAACTTGGCTGCCGCTTAAATAGAACCTCCTCATAACGCTATCAATGCCGCTCGTATATTGAATCTCGCTAGCGCTTGTAAGGGTGACAGTTCTGGCCTCCCTGATCCCGTCAGCCCCATTTGTTCCCCTTGCCATTTTCTCCATAGCGAAGCTGGCATTCCTCTGCAGCGGGATCATGATTTCGCCTTCTTTCCATGCTGTGGCGCCCATTGAATAAATAGCTATAACAACTCCTAAAAGCAAGCCCATAAGAGTAACAGCCAATAGCATCTCTATTAATGTAATTCCTTTTATGAAATGATTATGTTTTATCATGATACCCTCATCATTGTCTTACAAGCGTCACTAACTGCTCTGTTCGCACACCGCTTCCGCCCATTGTCCGCTCAGTCCAAGATATCGTGACGGTAATTTGGTCTATGCCTGCGGCAAAGTTAGCAACTGTTCCGGTATAGGTCCCTCCCAGATCCAGCATTTCTCCGGCCGGCAATGTATAGATGGCGGTCGGATCATCTATCAGCACTTCCATCGCGGCCTGGGCATAATTCATCGCCTCCATGCGATGCCTGGCCATCGCCGTGCTTATCTTACTTATAACAAATGAGCTTAACATGGTCCCAAGGCAAACGCCTAATATCAACACCGAGATCATAAGTTCCACAAAGGTAACGCCCTTTTTATCTTTCTTAAAGCAATTAAAGATTTTCATCCACAATCCTCCTTTATATTTCCTGCCAATCACTTGTAACAACAATCCAAGAGTTTCCGGCGCCGATCATGCCCGGCGGCAGATTGGTATATAATGCCGGAACCTGATAAACGCTCGGAACATTTGATCCCATATCTATAAGATTGGAAACAAGCGTACCTCCAACATTTGTTTGTTTTGCGACATTAATTCTTTCTTGAGAATAAAAAGCTCCTATAACATCTATATTTGCTGCATCAAATGTGATTTTGCCCACACTCATAACTCCAAGGGCGCTTGAAGTAGGAAATGTATTGGATGTCAGGAGATTTACATTTACCTGCGTTGCCCCGTCTGAAGCATCAGCGTCCCCCTCAACTAAAATGCTCCCTATGCCAGTATATGTAATAGTTTTATTTGACCCGGATTTATTCATACCCAGATCCCCGCCCTGAATATACACGATCCCGGAAATAGTCATAGCGCCGCTTCCGTTCATAGATATACTATTGGCGCCATCCGTATAACTAAAATTAGAAGTCGGGGTCAATGAACCCAGCGCAGCAAGCTGCGCGGCATTGGAAATAACCAGCGCATTAGCTTTTAAATAATCCTTATATGTAGTATATGTCGGGCCTCCGGGCTCAGTATAGGAATCGTTAAGGCTTGGAAAACTAATGCTGTCCCCGAGGTCATACGGATTTGAAGAGCCGTTATCAGAATAGACATTAGCGGCCCCCTTATTCCCTCCGTAACCGTCCGTTACATATACGCCGTCTAAGGTCTCCTTGTAAGAATTGCCCGGAACATCAGTCCCGCCTGCATCAGCGGTACCGCTTAATCCTACAATACCATTCTTGACCCTCAAGGTAGCGCCTAAACTTTGAATATTTTCTCCTCCGAAGTCTACTGTCGGACAAGCCGGTATGCGGCTCGATAGCGACGCGGGTATTCCGTCATAGTTATTTTGAATTCCCGCACTTCCGCTCATATTCATAGCAAAATCCGTATCGGCTATTCCTGTCCCCAGAATATGAACTGAACCGGCTATGCTTACATTACCGTTTATGAGCATGCCTCCGGTGCCTGCGCCTCCGAAAATAGCATTATTCCACGGTGAAACATTATAGGCCTTGACATATACTTCGATAGACCTTGAATTATCTCCGCAAGTCCCTGTTGCCCTGACAAAAATTTCGTCATTATTCGCCGTATTCTTCAAAGAAATCGTATAAGACCCCTCCCCCAAGTTAGTTGATCCATATAAAGTATAGAAGCTCGCGCTATTTGGCCCGCACGCTATACCGTCAATATCTCCGTCTCTCCAGCTCGGACTTCCTCCTCCGCTATTAAAATCCTGCAAAAGCGCATAGAGCCCACTCTCGATCCCGGCATTGGCTAAATAAAACGCCTTGGTCGAATCATTCTGCATTCTTGTCATGATTATCTCTGAACTGCTTATTACCATAAAGGAGGCGCCGGCTAACCCTAAAGCCAAAATAAAGATAAGCACCATTATGAAAGCGAAGCCGCGTTGCGGATTAAAATGCATAACAATTCTCCTAATTCCTCATCCTGACCTGGGTGACCAAGTTAACACTTATTATCGAACCCCTGTATATATCCTGCACCGTCAAATTAATCGTAACGATCTTACCGCTTATAGTGAATGTAAGGTTTTGCACATTGGTAGCTATCGACTGCGGCCAGCTTGGCAGTTCCCAATATATTATCTCATCATTCGCGAATCCCAGAAAGCCTCGCTTAAGGCTCCTTATATTGTCGTCTACACCGCTACGATAATAAAACCTGCCAAAAATAGGATCTATCCAAACAGAATTTGCCTCCCTGATCCCGTTACTGCCGCCAAGCCCCCTAGTCATTTTTTCCATCGCCACACGAGCCTGCCGCTGGAGCGTAATTCGCCTGCTTTCATATTGCCAGGCGTTTGCGGCCATCGAATAAATAACTAAGGTGCCGCCTAAGACAATGCCTATTAGGGCTGCGGATAATAAAAGTTCTATGAGAATGAATGCTTTTTTGCGAGATTTCGTATTTAATATATTGGAAGGCTGTATTTTTATTGTATTCATTGTATATAGCTTAATATATTTACCTAAAAAAATCAACTTTTACCTTCGACTACTCCTTCCGCGGGTTTTTGGGCTATTTCTCTTGCGGTTTCGGCTAGCACCCTCTCCTTAACTTCATCTATAGTACCTTTTGTCAAACATCCGGCAGCCTTTATATGCCCACCCCCTCCGAAAGCTGAGGCGATCTTATTTACGTCGACACTGGATTTAGAACGAAAACTCACGTGAATTTTGTCGTCTTTTTCTTCGCGAAAAAATAAAGCCACTTCTGTACCGTCCACAGCCCTGGGGAAATTCACGAATTCCTCAGTACCTTTTAAATCGACACCGCATTCCTCGGCCATATTATTCGTAACAGCAACATAGGCTATCTTTCCGGTTGCGTCAGTCTGTATCCCCGAAAGAGCCAGGCCCAAGAGCTTAATCTCGCCCAGGTTTTTCCGTTCATATATATTTTCCTGGATCTTATTTATATCTAATCCGTATTCTATAAGTTCGCTCGCTATTTTATGAGTCCGGCTTGTTGTATTGCTATATTTAAACGAGCCTGTATCGGTAAGAATAGCCACATATAAATTCGTCGCTATGTCCTTGTCGATCTCGCAGTCCATATGTTTGTATAATTCAAATATCATCTCCCCGCAAGAGCAGGCTTTAGCGTCTATCCAGTTTATTTTACCGAAATTGGTATTGCTAATATGGTGGTCTATATTTAAGATCAGTTTACCGTCATGCAAAACTTCCCTTGCCCTACCTATTCTGTCTAAATTGGGCGCATCAACTACAACCGCAACGTCATAATCTATATTCTTATCGATCCTGGTTCTTATGGAATCGCTCTTCGGCAGAAACTGGTAGGCGCCTGGCACTTTATGATCATTGATCATTATCGCCTTTTTACCCATTTTCTCTAAAAGCTGACAAAGCGCGAGCTGGCTTCCGAGCGAATCGCCTTCGGGATTTATGTGCGTTGTTATGAAAAAAGTACTGTAAATTTTTAAAACATCCGCAGCCTTCTTTATTGACATAGACTCTCCTTTTTAAGATATAGAATTTAAAGTATAAAAATCATAATAACCAAAAATATGGGCGTTTTTCTCGACATTTGTAATTTCATTCATTGAAATTTGTATATTGTTTGTAATTTGTGTATTGGAATTTGTAATTTTAAGATATTGTTTTTACTCGGTTTTTTTATCTTCATCTTTACGTATTTTCTGAATAACTTCTTCTATATGCTGGGCGTAATCGTTAGCCTTGTCAAGATAGAACGTAAGATTAGGGATATAGCGCAGCTTTATTCTTTCGCCTATCAGTTTCTTAATATAGCCCGTAGCCTGTTTAAGGCCGATCGAGGTATCCTTCTTATTCTTTTCGCTGCCTAATATGGTAAAAAATATCTTCGCGTGCTGTAAATCGGCAGATAACTCAACTTCTGTTATTGTAACAAAACCCACTCTTGGGTCATTCAAATCATCATGAATGATCTTACTGATCTCGTGTTTCAGGGCAGCCGCTATTCGTTGCATTCTTTCTTTAGTCATATGATCTCCATTTCGTAATTTGATATTTCTATGTCTCTTGTGTTTTCTATAAAATTCAATACCTTATCCAAAAGGCTGTTCATCATATCCCTGGTCATTCCTATCGCCGCTATGCCGATAACGGATCTCTGCCATTTATCGTGTTCGCCCAGTTCTGAAATAGAAATGTTGAAACTTCTCCTCGCCCTGTCTTTTAAGCTTTTCAACACCATCCGTTTTTCTTTGAGCGAAGAATTGCCTGGCAAATAAAGCTCAAGCTTTAATATCCCTATTATCATTTTTTACAAAACTTTTGAAGGACAAACTTTTTTTCGTCCCTTGCCGTCTTCAGCATTCCATCTATTTTAGCATATAATGTTTCTTCCAGAATAGTTTTAAATTTCGGTCCCGGTTTCATGCCGATGCGCTTCAAATAGTCCCCGCCTATATCTAGCCTCACCTTGTTATGTTTTATAAGAAAACTCTTAATGAGGGACCTCGTTCTTTCCCTCTCGGACTTGGCATAAATGAATAAAATTATTTCAAGCGAAAGCGGTTTTAAAATTCTATATACGGCGCTAGGGCCTCTGGCATTTTTGGGCTTAATTAAAAGATCAAGCACTTTATCGCTTTTTTCCTTACAGGAAAGTATGCGTGCCTTATCCTCGTTCCTAAAAACAAAACTATCAGAGAGGCGCTGCGCATCTTTTAGAGGCAATTCTTCGACTAAAGCCATAAAGTACACAAGCCATATGTCCGGCGCCCTGCCTTCTCCCGATAGATAATTGAAATAGCATGCTGATTTTTTCACTGAACCCAATGTTTTCAATATACCTTTTGTTAATTTCATTTTTCTGTGAATGAACCTAAACTCATGCAGTTCATTCATCCTCATCAAGGCCTTTACCGGATCCTTCTCTTTTAAAATCAGAATAACCTCTTCCCTTATTCTTTGTTTTTCAACTTTCTCAAACATTTTTACGCTCATAGCATTCTTGATAAGTTCGATCGTATGCGGCTCTATTTCAAAACTAAATCTTTGTTCGAAGCGAACGGCCCTGAATATCCTGGTGGGGTCATCTATAAAACTCTTGCCATGCAGCACCCGTACTATTCCGGCCGCAAGATCCTTTATGCCTCCGAAAAAATCAATCACTTCCCCGAAATCGCCCCGGTTAAGGCTCGCGGCAATAGCGTTTATTGTAAAATCTCTCCTCGAAAGGTCTTCTCTTATGGAGCTAAAACTCACCTTTGGCAAAACTGCCGGCTTCTCATAGCTTTCTCGTCTGGCTGTAGCAACATCAATTTTCATGACATCCGGAAAAATTTTCGCCGCTCTTTTTCCTTTATGCTTCCGTTTTATGTATATACTGGCCGTACCAAAATGTTTATGAACCACGATTGTCCCTTTCAGTTTTTTGGCCAGTTCGCCGGCGAATTTTATCCCATCCGGCTCCACAGATATATCTACATCGAAGTTTTTCCTACCCAAAAAAAGATCTCTCACGAAACCGCCGACTATGTAGGCCTTATAGCCCATTTGGTCTGCGGTCTTCCCGATGAGTGTCAAAATACTGTATATCTCGCCAGGAAGATCCTTCTTAAGTTTGTTACTTATATTATTTAATGGTCTCTGCATTTTTGAATTTATGCTTTTTAGCTATTTTGAGCGTTTAGCGATTAGCGTCTAGCGCTTAGAACCTCTATACGCTAACCGCTATACGCTATACGCTGCCTATGGCCTAGGATGATACTTGTGATGTATAGATTTCAGCCTTTCTTTATTTATGTGTGTATAGATCTGGGTTGTCGAAATATCCGCGTGGCCCAGCATTTCCTGCACAACCCTTAAATCCGCGCCCCGCTCAAGAAGGTGCGTGGCAAACGAATGCCTCAGGGTGTGGGGGGTTATACTTTTATTGATGCGGGCGCTATGCGCGTACTTTTTGATTATTTTCCAGAATTGCTGGCGAGACATCCCTTTACTTAATCTTGTCAGGAACAATCTCTGATCTGCGACAGCCTGCTTAGCTAATTTAGGCCTTGTTTTTTCCAAATACCTTGAAAGGGCCTGTTTTGCCTTTCTACCCAACGGGACGATTCTTTCTTTCTCGCCCTTCCCTTTACATTTTACAAAACCAAATTCTAGGTTTATATCATGGACCTTTAGGCTAACGAGTTCTGACACGCGAAGGCCGGCCGCATACATGAGCTCGAGACAGGCCTTATCCCTTATGCCCATCCAATTTCTTATGTTTGGTTGTTCTAAAAGTTTTTCGACCTCATCCACATTAAGCGTTTCCGGGAGGTGTTTCCACAACTTGGGAGCATCTATTAAAGACGCTACATTTTCCTTGACCCTCCCCTCACTTACAAGGTATTTATAAAACACCTTTATTGCGGCAAATGCCCTCGCCGCCGAATTGCTGGAAAGCCCCTTATCTTTCTCGCTCATAAGGAAGGCGGTTACGTCATTTTTATTCACCCTCTCTGCCTTATCTATGCCTTTCGTGGCCAGGTATGCAATGAATTTGGCCATGTCACGCTTGTAGCTTGAAAGGGTGTTTTGAGCGAGCCCTTTTTCAACAGATAAATAACTTATGAATTCGTTTAATAATTCTTTCATATTATCACAAAAAAGGGTTATTTTTCTTCTCGTGGCCGATTGTAGAAGACGGGCCATGTCCGGGGTACACTATAGTTTTATCCGGCAAAACTAAAATCTTATTTCTGATACTTTCCAACAGCTGTGGCCCTGACGAATTGGGCAAGTCTGTCCTACCTATCCCCTCATGGAACAATGCATCACCCGTAAATAACACATCATCTACCTTTAACGATATGCCGCCAGGCGAGTGGCCCGGCGTATGCAATACCGCCAATGAGAGGCTCCCAACTTTTATCCTGTCACCGTCATTCAAGAGCCGGCTGGCCTTCGGGGAGATTACCTCAAATCCGAAAGCGGCTGATAGATTCTTGCGTGAATCGGTCAAAAAATCTTTCTCTAGTTCATGGATCAATATGGGGAGGTCAAAAAATCTATTTGCCCCGATATGGTCGGCATGGCCGTGCGTATTCACAATAAATAACGGTTTGAGCCCGTTCTTGGCTAAGCACCTTTTTATGGCCTCCGGCTCCGCGCCAGGGTCGATAATAATAGCTTCTTTCGTATCGTCATCGGCTAATACATAACAATTAACCTCTAATTCGCCTACTATAAAAATTTTAAGTATCATATATCAATTCGAGTCAGGCTGCGCATTTGTATCCGCTACTATATAATTGCCCACTTTTGCATATGAAAATTCTCTTTTTATCTCCCTGTATGTTTTCTCCAGCATACTTTTTATCTGGTTTTTCTTCGCAAACCCCAAGAGACGGTTGTCTAGCTCTTTGGCTATATCGCGCATTTTATTGATATAAGGCTCGAGCTCTTTCGCTTTTTCTTTTACAAGGTATCTTTGCATGTCTTCAAGGTTGCTTACTATTTCGGATGAGCATCTCATATTTTTTTTATAATTATCCTCACTTATTCTATTTATTAATTCCTCCTGCCAAGTCTTCCAGTAAATATAATGCCTTTTGTAAACGACGTCGCTCGGCTCCCTGGAATATTTCTCCAGTTCGTAATATTTTTCTATGGGTTTCGTTTCTTTGTTCTTTCGTACAAATTTTTTCTGAATAGTCTCGCAACCGGTACTTTCAAAAATAAAGAAAATCGCAATTAAAATTATAAATAATTCTCTAATAATAGTTCTTCTTTTTGCCATTCTATACCCTTCCTATCATTTTTGCGAATTCTTCTTCGTCTATTATCTTTACGCCTAATTTTTTTGCCTTCTCCAGTTTTGAGCCGGCATCCTGGCCGCTAACGACAAAATCTGTGTTCTTGCTAACGCTGGAGGACGCCTCTCCGCCTAAAGAGATAACAATCCCCTGGGCCTCTTCCCTGGAAAACTTAGAAAGCGTGCCGGTAAATACAAAGATTTTACCTGAAAATTTGGTTTCCTTCTTTATTTTTTGCCTCTCGGCTGTTTTCACGCCGGCATCTTTCAATTTATCAATGACCTTCAAGTTTTCTTTTTTTCTGAAGAAATTATATATGCTTTTCGCCATAACAGGACCTATCTCGGGAACAAGTTGAAGTTCTTCGGCGGTTTTTTCGGCTATAGTATCTACCGATGAAAAATTTTCTGCCAAGATCCTAGCCGCGCGCACCCCGACATGCCTTACGCCAAGCCCGAAAATTAAACGGTAAAGTTCGTTTTGCTTGCTTTTCTCGACCGCCTCCATTAAATTCGAGGCGGATTTCTCGGCCAGTCTTTCCAGTTGGGCAACCTGGTTCATTTTTAAATGATATATATCCCCGTAATCTTTCAAGAGGCCTTTATCAACCATCTGATCTACTATCCGCTCCCCCATTCCTTCTATATCCATAGCGGTATGGCTGGCAAAATGCAGTATGGTCATCTTGAGCTGCGCCGGGCAGGCAACGTTCTCGCAACGCAGCGCGACTTCATCCGGCGATCTTAAGACTTTTGAGCTGCAGACCGGACAGCTGTCAGGAAGTACGAACTTTTTTTCCTTACCCGTTCTCTTATTCTTAACAACGCTGTCTATTTTCGGTATGATCTCGCCGCCCTTTTCAAGAATAACTGTATCCCCGATCCTAACATCCAATCTCTCGATCTCGTCCATATTATGAAGCGTGGCCCGCGATACGGTGCTACCTGAAACGTGCACCGGTTCCAATATGGCTACCGGAGTAAGGGCCCCGGTCCTTCCCACCTGGACTGTTATATCTTTTAATTTTGTGGTTACTTTTCTCGCAGGAAATTTGTAAGCTATCATCCACCGCGGGGACTTTGACGTATGGCCCAATCTTCTTTGCTGGTCAAGGGAATTCACCTTGATGACCATCCCGTCCGTATCGTATTCCAAAGAATCTCTTTTTCCTTCCCATTGATTACAATGGTCAATGACTTCGTCGATGCTGCGGCAAAGAAGTATGCTTTTATTGACTTTAAACCCTATTTTTTTTAAAAATTTCAGCACCTCATCATGGGTCTTAAATTCTTTTCCTTCGCAATGCCCTATTCCGTAAATGAATATATCCAGGCCTCTTTCGGCGACTATCTTCGGATCTAATAATTTAAGCGAACCGGCTGCTGCGTTTCTCGGATTAGCGAAAAGCGGTTCGCCTATCCTTTCTTTTTCTTCATTGAGTTTCAGAAGTTCTTCCCTTCTCATGTAAACTTCGCCGCGCACCTCAAAAAGCCGAGGGGTGGCTTCTTCGTCTTCTAAAACAAGCGGTATCGATCTTATGGTCTTCAAGTTGTTCGATACATCGTCGCCTATGGCACCATCCCCTCTCGTAGCCCCTTTCATGAAGCGGCTGTTTTTATATAATAAAGAAACACTAACACCGTCAAATTTCAATTCGACGACATATTCTATTCTTTCTCCGGGTAAATTTTTCCTTACACGCTGGTCGAACTCTTTAAGCTCCTCGGGAGAATATGTATTATCCATGCTAAGCATGGGAACGAGATGCTTTACCTGCGGAAACACTTTTGTAGGCTCACCGCCTACTCTCTGGGTGGGGGAGTCGGGGGTGATGAGGTCTGGAAACTGTCCCTCTAGATCTTTTAGCTGCCTCATCAGCTTGTCGTATTCGGAATCATCGATCTCGGGCCTATTCTCCACGTAATACAATCTATCGTGACGGCGTATTTCTTTTTTAAGTTTCTCCAGCTGGATTTTGGCTTTTTCTTTGTCCATACTACTTTCCTTTACTAAGGCGCGTCGCTAGGATTTTAGGCAAACCTGCTTTAATGATCTTATGTTGCGCCTCTGCGATATCATACGAAACCCTTTTTATCTCTATAGTGTCTTTGTCGGTATCATATATACAGAAACTAGAGCGCGGGTCTTCGTCCCTTGGCTGCCCTACGCTTCCGACATTGACAAGATATCTTACTCCTGAGCGGATCTCAATTCTGGCGCTCGGGGTGTAATTTACAATACCGTTATTATCATAGAACGTGCCTGCGACATGGGAGTGCCCGATAAAACAAACCTGCGTTCTCATAATGTTCAACGTTTTCGCTGCCTGGTAGCCATCCATAACATAAGAAAAGTCTTCCGGATAATCCAACGCCCCATGCACAAGAGTTATATCTTTATCTTCGTAAGTTAATTGTAGAGACTTGAGGTATTTGGCATCATCGCTGGTTATGTGTTCGCGTGTCCACAGGATCGCTTCCCTTGCCGCGCTATTGAAATACTCGATATCTAAGAGTTCTACGGTCGCCCAGTCATGATTTCCGCACACTATTGCTGGATTTATTTCTTTAACCTTTTTAATGCATTCGGCCGGATCTGCGCCGTACCCAACAATATCGCCCACGTAAAAGTACTCGGTCGGATCCTCTTTCTTCATTGCGGATAAGACAGAGTTTAATGCTTCGAGATTTGAATGGATATCGGAGAATATAGCGTATTTCATCTAAAATTTTATATTAAATTCTTGGAACTCGTCCTTATGCTCTTCCCACTTATAATCTATATTGCGAATGTAATATTTTAGGGGGCTCGTCTTGATATCTTCGAGAAATTTATTAATTTTATCCTCTTCGCCTTCCACCAGGACCTCAACCCTGCCGTCGCGAAGATTCTTAACCCAGCCGCCGACGCCTATAAGATTTGCCGCTCTAACTGCAGTAAACCTAAACCCTACTCCTTGGACGTCTCCGGAATAGAATAGGTGTATGCGTTTTTTCATACTCTTTTCCTGCAAATTATTAAATAAGACCTTGTCAGCAACATCTCGATCGGAAAATCTATAAGCTCCTTTTTTATGCTTTCCGTCAATAACGATTCTTCTTCAAATTGAAAAGCGCTATCATACCCTTTTTTCCAATGATTCTTATCGATTTGATATAGGGCTATGATATCAAAATGCTTCGAAAAGATATTCTGAATGTCAGTTGGGGTAAATCTGTTTAAGCCATGCGTTTCATATTTCGCCCTTAAATGTCCCCATGGATATCTACGGCAAATAAATTTTGACGCATGACTGCCTGAAAAACTATAAAAATTATGCCACAAATGGTAAGAAATGCCTTCCTTTTTAGTAACGCGATAAATTTCTTGAACGAGTTGTTCAAGATTTCCTGCATGCTCAAGAACCGCATTAGATAAAACAACATCAAATGCCATATTTTTAAACGGCATGCGAGAGCCATCATATGACAACAGGTTATACTGTTTATGATCGATCTTTATACCTGATATTTTCTCTAAATGTTGGTAGTATCTCTGATATATATATCTTGTAACCGCAGTACCTAAAAATGCGGTAACTGCATTTCTTTCTTTCTTTTTCGTTCTAAAGGTTTTAACGATTCCGTTTTTATAGAACGTGTTTTTTACATCCAGCCCTACCGCATATCTCAAAGCATTGAAGAATAGTATGACCTCTGGATAGTGGTAACCGCACCCTAGAACTAGCATCGAAGTCTCGCGAGCGGGGCATTGTATCAGCTGGTTAATATCTTTTTTGGCTTTTAAAAATACATTCTCGTAATCGTGCCGAGCTTCCTGTCTAGCATCACAAGTTAAGCACCCGCTTATATAGTCAACAACGTTTATTATCTTTTTAGTGAAGTTTCTGATAATTTTTCTCTGCTTTAGTCTTTCTATTCGCTATTTATCCCTGCGTAGCCCTTACCATAGTTTATCGCTGAAGGGCGAAGAAGAATGGTCGCAGCTATTGAACGCTGCTCGAACTCATTTTGAAAGACTGACAACCAAAACTTAATCTTTCCATTCGGCGTAAGCCACCGCCTTCGGCGGTGTCTTGTGTCCTCACCCTCGCAAGGAAATTTTGTTTCTAAGATGTTGCTTCGGGCTCGTCCACCTGCGCCTCAAAAAGAGAAGTAAGAAACTTTGGTTTTCGGCGCAGTCGCCGAATATGTAGCGCTCGGATACACATTAAACCAAACTCGCTTTATGCCCTCCCTTTCGCCGCCCTTCGCTTCGCTCAGGGACGCCCTCCGAGGAGGGCTCGGCGACTCTTGCAGAGGGCTTTTAATCCTCTCCCCC
>PEWV01000063.1 GCA_002780005.1 Candidatus Aquitaenariimonas noxiae
AAAAGGTTTGAAGAAACCCGCCTGAGCCAGGACCAGTTGAAAACGATAAAAGACGAAATCAGCAAACTGGGATTCGTTTCGATTTGTACGCCTTTCGATGAAGAATCGGTTGATTTGATAGAGCGGCACGGTTTCGACATTATCAAGATAGGAAGTTGTTCTTTTACGGACTGGCCCCTATTGGAAAGGATTGTGAAGTCAGACAAACCGATCATAGCCTCCACGGCCGGCGTAAGCCTGGATGACATAGATAAAGTGGTCAGCTTTTTTGACCACAGGAACAAGACGTTTGCGTTAATGCATTGTGTGGCCGAGTACCCGACGCAAGACGAAAATTTGCAACTAAATCAAATAGATCTCCTAAAATTCCGCTATCCCCAGGCAAGTGTCGGTTACTCTACTCATGAAAAACCTGATAATTTCGAGTCCATCAAAATGGCCATAGCGAAAGGCGCTACTATTTTCGAGAAACACGTTGGTATTAAAACGGAAAAGGTCGCATTGAATAATTATTCCGCCACCCCTGGACAGGTTCGGGAATGGTTGAGATCCGCCCAGGTTGCTTTTAATATGTGCGGTGAGTCCCATAAGAGGATCAAGTTCAGTAAGGAGGAGATGGCAAGCCTGACGGCCTTAAGAAGGGGCGCCTTCGCCAAAAAACAGATCAAAAAGGGAGAAAGGGTGGGACCCGCAGATATTTTTTTAGCCATACCTACAGTTGACGGCCAGATCACGGCAAATGATTTGTCAAAATATACGGAGTTTTATGCCACTGGCGATATCGACAAGAACAGGCCGCTGCTTTTGTCAAACACCAAACAAACCGGTAACCGTGATAAAATTTATGGCATAGTTCAACAGGTTAAAGGCATCCTGAAAAAAAGCAATGTTTTAGTTCCGAGCAAGCTGGATTTCGAGATATCGCACCACTACGGCATAGACCGTTTTCACGAATGCGGCGCGACTATAATCAATGTCGTAAACAGGGAATACTGCAAAAAATTGATAGTGCTTATACCGGGCCAAAAACATCCCGAACAATACCACAAATTAAAAGAAGAAACTTTTCAGGTTCTTTACGGCGATGTTTTGCTTAACCTAAGCGGCCTTGAGCGCGAATATAAGGCCGGCGATATAGTCACTATCGAAAGAAATGCGAAACATAGTTTCAGCACTAGGGCAGGTGCCGTGATAGAGGAAATATCGTCTACGCATAGGGCGGAGGACTCGTACTATACGGACGAAGAAATAACAAGAAATAAATGCCGCAAGACGTTGATAACATATTGGGTGGACTGACGCAAAATACGCTATGAAGACAATTGTCTGGGATGTGGATGATGTCCTTAATGATTTTATGCGCCGCTGGTTCGAGGATTCATGGCTGCCTTCGCATCCGGGGTGCAAATTGAGATACGCTGATATAGCGGAAAACCCTCCGCACAGGTTATTGGGGGTAAGCGAGAAGGATTATCTCGATTCTTTGGATAAATTTCGACTGTCCGAAGCGGCCGTCAAGATGCTGCCTGCGCCTCAAGTTGTGGAATGGTTTAAGGCAAACGGAGGGAATTTCAGGCATATAGCCCTTACAGCTCGGCCGATAGGCGCTATTCCGCCTGTCTCGGAATGGGTGTTCAGGCATTTTGGAATATGGATCAGAACTTTTCATTTTGTGCCGTCCTTAAGGCCCGGTCAGCAAATTCCAGAGTACGATCACAATAAGTGCGATTATCTGCGTTGGCTGGGCAAGGTTGACGTACTTGTGGACGATAATGAAAAAAATATAGACGAGGCCGGAAGCTTAGGCATTGCTGGCGTATTGATAAAAAGGCCTTGGAATAAAAGTAATTCCTCCATTGACGAAGCTTTGAGCTTACTGAACAGGATATGATTCGATAATTAGCAAAGGATAATGACAAAGAGAATCCTTATTACAGGTAGCACGGGTTTTATTGGTAGAAATTTAAATGAACGGCTAAGAGATGACTATTCGATTTCTGCGCCTACCCATGATGAACTGGAGCTGCTTGATGCCCTGGCTGTAGCCGGTTTTCTTAAAAGAAATAAATTTACGGTAGTGATCCATACGGCTACATGGGATGCTACCAGGAATTCAAAAAAAGACATTTCAAAGACTCTCTCTAATAATCTTAAGATGTTTTCCAACTTGATCCAATGTAACGAACATTATGGGAAGCTTATTTATTACGGTTCGGGCGCCGAGTACGGCAGGGAGCATTGGACGCCAAGAATGCGGGAGGATTATTTTAATAAATATATACCGGGCGATGACTATGGGCTCTCTAAATACACGATGTCAAAATATGCGGAAAGGATTGGCAATGCTTATAATATGCGGTTATTCGGCGTATTCGGCAAATATGAAGACTGGGAGATAAGATTTATCTCCAATGCGTGCTGTAAGGCCGTCTGGGATCTGCCCATAACGGTTAAACAGAACGTTTTTTTTGACTATTTGTATGTGAATGATCTGGCAGAAATTACAAAATGGTTCATTGAAAACGATCCAAAGAATAAATTCTATAATGTTTGCACCGGAAAGGTATTTGACCTGGTAACCCTGGCCAAAAAGGTGCTGGCTGCGTCGGGAAAAAACCTTAAAATATTGATCGGACAACAAGGGTTAGGAAAAGAATATAGCGGCGATAATACAAGATTAATTTCGGAAATCGGCAATTATAAATTTCAGGATATTGACGCCAGCATTAAAGAGCTTTATAACTGGTATCTTGCTAATAAAAGATCTATCCCTATCGATAGACTGAAGACTGACAAATGAGGGTAAGTATGGTAAGTAGAACGCCGGAACAGTTAGGCGGCGCAGCTTCGCTAAAGACAGAATTAAATAAACTTCTCAGCGAAGATGTGCAATCTGCGAAAAAGCGCGAGAAGACAACATTCGATAATATGGCTGAGCCTTTTAATAAATCAATTGTTTTATTCGGTGCCGGGCATTTGGGCGTTAAGGTGTTAAAAGGTTTGCGAATGAAAGGTTTAGAGCCCGTAGCTTTTGCGGATAATAACCCCGCAAGGTGGGGGCAGATCGTAGAAGGTATTAAAATTTTTTCACCCCAGGAAGCCGCAGACAGGTTTGGCAATAAAGCGGCGTTCATTGTGACAATCTGGGCACCCCAGCACAGCCATCTCCGGACAAAAAAACAATTAGAAGCCCTTAGGTGCTGCAAGATTGTTCCGTTCGCAGCCTTATTCTGGAAATATCCTGACGCATTGCTGCCCCATTATCAATTTAGCGTTCCCCACAAGATATTAGAGCAGTCGGCACGCGTATTAAGGGCATTTGCCTTATTTGCCGATGAAGAATCTCTCAAGCAATATACAGCACATATCAAGTGGCGGTTATTATTAGATTTTGATGGTTTGCCTGCACCGTCTACCGAGGATCAGTATTTCCCTGCGGCCGTACTTAAAATATTGCCAAATGAGATGTTTGTCGATTGCGGCGCTTTTGACGGTGACACAATCAGAAGCTTTATCAAACATAGCAGGTCTAATTTTGGAAAAATAGTCGGATTTGAACCCGATCCTCGGAATTTTAGGCGATTAAATGAGTATATTTTCACACTGAGTGATGATATTAAAAATAGATTAATGGTGTATAACTTTGCAGTTGGGGCGAAAAAACGCAAGGTAAATTTTGATGCCCCTGGCGCTACGCGAGCCTCTGTCAGTGAAAGCGGTACTATCGGGGTAGATTGCGTGACGCTTGATGAGGTCCTGGGCAATGAAAACCCAACTTTTCTTAAATTTGATCTAGAAGGCAGCGAGAAAGATGCCTTAATGGGTGCGCAGGCTACAATAAAGCGCGCCAAACCTATCACAGCGATTTGCGTATATCACATGCCCGATGACTTGTGGGAAATACCGTTACGTTTGCATGCTTTTAATAAGGAATATAACTTCTATTTACGGACACATGATGAAGACGGCTTGGAGATAGTGACCTATGCCATCCCGTCGTCAAGACAGTAATTTATCAGTGCAGAAAGAGGTAGGGTATGGCAGAAATCGAAAATTTTTTTAATACTACCGATCTCAAACGCTTTTTCCTGCCGACACGTATCATATGCGGCCAGGATGCGCGTATTGTTCTGACCGAACTCGTCCCGCGCGACAAAAAAGGAGTGTTGGTGGTCGATAAGGCTTTCGAGCGCGATATATTCGTAAACAGCCTTCAGAATATGCATAAAAATTCGATAAAACACGTATTTATCGTCAACGCAGAGCCTGATACCGATTTTATAAGCTCAATTATCGCGGCCCTTTCCCCGGATTTGGGTTATGTTGTGGCCGTCGGGGGCGGAAGCACCATAGATACAGCAAAAGTCATTGCTGCTCAGATCGGGTATGGAAGGTGGGAGTTAAAAGATCCGGATTATAATTCTTCAATACCAGCGTTTTTTGCCCTGCCCACTACCGCGGGGACAGGTTCAGAAGTAAGCCGCTATTATTTGGTCAGCGATAGCAGGACGGGGGAGAAGAAGGTGTGCAGAAATTGGCATATAGCACCCAGATACGCCCTGATCGATCCATATTTCCTGCGTGATGCAACCCCGCGTTTTTTGATACTCGGTGCGTTCGACGCTTTTATTCACTTGTGGGAGACGTTCGTGTGCCACTATGAAAGATCCGCTTACAATGATATGATATCGCTGGAAGGTATGGAAAAAATATTGGAGGCTACAGATAAAATCCGAAGAAGAGAGCCTCTGTCGAATTCTATTTTATCCGAATTGCAGTATGCCGCGACGCTCGGCGGCGTTGCCTTGTCCAATGTCCGAACAGGCATTATCCATGATGCCGGCGAGGCGCTTTCGGCCCAGGTACGTCTTTCCCATCCCGAAACATTGATCGTATTTTTTGAAGCGGCCATCGAACAATACCGTTCCGGAATCCGCGACCGCGAAGATGTTTTGGTCAATAGATTGCTAAGCGCCGGGAAAGGGTCGCGCATCAATTCCCTGCGTGACATTATTGATAACTGGAAATTATTATTTGAGGAGTTTGGCATATATAAGGATATTCAATCGATATTGCGCACGGCAAAGGTTGATACCGGGAAAATAACCGGCAAGATAGCGGACGATAAAGTTTTGATTACGAAAGAGTCGCCTTTAGTGCTGAGTCCCGAAATGATCAGAAAGGTCATTGAGGTTTCCGTGAAAAAACTGAGTTAGAAAAAGGGGAAGTATTGAAAAAATGAAAACCGAAAAACAGATCAGAAAAGAAATTTTTGGGAAAGTAAAAGAGCTGCATAAGCTAAGAAGGGCCGGGGGCGGATTCATTCCCGGGCGGACAAAGATAAATTACGCCGGCCGCGTATACGATGAGAAAGAAATTGTAAGCCTGGTGGATGCCTCGCTCGATTTTTGGCTTACCGCAGGAAGATACGCAAGGCAATTCGAAAACGGATTGGCGTCATTTTTAGGCGTCAAATATTGTATGCTTACGAATTCAGGTTCTTCAGCGAATCTTCTGGCGATCTCGGCCTTAACTTCGCCGCTATTAGGCAGACGCGGGCTCAAACCCGGCGATGAGGTTATTACCACGGCCTGCGGTTTTCCGACTACGCTAAATCCTATAATTCAAAATAAACTGGTGCCGGTGTTCATAGATATCGAGTTAGGTACTTATAATATCCTGGCGAGTAAAATCGAAAAGGCGATTTCTAAGAAAACCAAGGCAATTTTTATTCCACATACATTAGGGAACCCGGCCGAGATCGATAAAATTGTGCAGATAGCCAAAAAATACAACCTCTGGCTCATTGAGGATAATTGTGACTCTCTCGGTTCCAGATATAACGGTAAATATACCGGAACTTTTAGTGATATCTCAACATGCAGTTTTTATCCGGCGCATATGATAACAACGGGCGAAGGAGGAGCCGTTCTGACAAATAATGAACTATTAAAACGGATTATTTTGTCATTCCGCGATTGGGGCAGGGCTTGTTGGTGCGAAACGGGACACGATAACACCTGCGGAAAAAGATTTTTATGGAAACTTGACAAACTTCCTTATGGTTATGACCACAAATATATTTATTCGCATATAGGATATAATTTAAAAGTGACGGATATGCAAGCGGCCATAGGGGTGGCGCAGCTTAAAAAACTGCCGGGATTTATTGCGGCCAGAAAGAAAAATTTTGAAATGCTTTACAAGGGGATCTTAAGGCACGAAAAATACTTTGTCTTACCGCGGACAACAAAAAAGGCCGATACCGCTTGGTTCGGCTTTCCTATTCTCGTAAAAGAAAATGCGCGATTTACCAGAAATGATATCGTGACTTATTTGGAGAAGAATAAGATCGCGACCCGTATGCTTTTTGGTGGAAATCTTACTAAACAGCCTGCATATGAAAATGAAAAATATAGGATACACGGAACTCTTAAAAACACGGATCTGGCGATGAATAATTTATTCTGGATAGGCCTTTACCCCGGGATATCCGGGCAAATGGTTAATTATATTTTAGATAAGATCGATTCGTTCATAAAAGACAGATGAAACTACTTATTCTTGCATGGAATTCAAAAAAATACTTATTTGAAAACATCTGGTATGAGCAGCAGGCTATTGCAAAGGCTGTGCCGGATACAGTTTTCTACGGGCCGGGGTTTTTTTATAACAAAAATAAACTGCCGGAGATTATAAAAGAAATGTACAGCAGCGGCAAGCCGGATGCTATTATTTGTTATCTTTCAGAGCGCGAACTTCTTGGCGAGCCGCTGGATAAAAAAATTGTCGAGCGCTATAAGATTAGTGATTCTCTTAAAAAATTTCCTTTAGATATGAACAAAGTTAAGATACCAAAGATACTGGTAATGAGCGATTTCTGGCATTCTACGAAACGAGAATGGCGCAAAGTTATCTTGAAGAATGACTTTGCCGGTATATTTTCTACCATGTGTCCGCCGTTTTGCGATAAAAAGATATTTGACCAGTATTTTGATCCCGATATCCAAAGCTATTTTCATCCCCTATCTACCGCGATAAATTCCGAGACCTTCAGGGATTATGGCTTTCCTAAGGAGCACGATGTGATGCTTTTCGGAAGGCTGGGAGATTTTTTCTATCCTCTAAGGACGCATTTCGATAGAGTTTTAAGGGAACAGGCGAATATAAAATATTTTAACAAAGGAAATCCACCGTATAAATTTTATGAAAACGACGAAGTTGCGGGAGATATCCCGATAAGAAAGAATTACGCCAGGTCTATTAATCAATCACGCATTTTTTTAACATGTTGTACGCGGTATAAAGTCCCGTTAGCGAAATTATTTGAAGTGATGGCGTGCAAGTCTTTACTTATGTGCGACAGGCCAGCCGGCGCGGAACTACTAGGCTTGGTAAACGGCGAAACTTTTATTGAGGTGAACAAAGAAAACTTTTTAGAGAAAATCAGGTATTATCTTAAAAGGGAAGATGAGCTCGGACGCATAACAGCGAACGGTTATAATTTGGTTTTCAAACGCCATACGACAGATAAAAGGGCTGCGGAATTCATGGAAATAGTGGGGAAGATTGTAGAACAAGGGTGCAATGCAAGAATAGCAAAAAAACCATCGTATGGGTTTTTAAACAGTTTAAGGGACCTGAGGGATAAATGCTTTAAACAAGTATTCGCATTAACAAGAACATCATCGCATTTGTTTATTTTTGGAATTAGAGCAGTGAAAGATATAAAAAATAGATTTTTGAGAAATAAAGGAAAACGATAAATCTAGAAATATATGAATAAAAATTACGGCGTTGTATATGTGGTGCTTGGCGAGAAAGCGGCTGGGGAATGCGCGAGGTCGATCGCATCCGTGAAGCAGTACTGCGACTATCCGGTTAAAGTCCTTTCGGACCATATGTTTGATGTTGACGCAAAAGTTGAGATTTTCACACCTATAGACTATGCCTTACCGAGATGGGGTGTGAAAAACAGCGATTATTTCAGATTAATAGCTCTGCGGGAGAGCTCTTGGGAGGTGACAGCCTATCTCGATAACGATAATTTAATAGTCAGCCCGCGTTTCCTGGACGGTTTTGAGATCGCGAAACATTTCGGCATGGCAATACCTACGGGTGCATGGCCGTTTGCCGAGACGGAAATATATAAAGGGTATGATTCGAGCGAGGAAGACAAAAAAGAGCTTGCGAATTTCCCGATGTCAGCAACGGCTTTTGATTGCGCAGTCATATTTTACAGCGCGCGCTCAAAAGGTTTACTCGACGCCTGGATAGATGAAGCCGAAAAAAGGCCCACCCGAGGTCCTGTCGTTCTTTTAAGGGCCATGTGGAGAACTAAACAATATCCGTTTTGCCTTACCCCAAATTGGCGCGTCGAAGACCCCCATGTGGGCATTAAGGACCCGATTATCGTCCATCTCGAGCATAAACACGTAAAAGACTATTATCTCGGCCGCTTGCCGCTATTCATGTGGCGAATTATATGGAAAATATGGGATTGTTGCTATGCTTTATATCTTTTTTCTTATAAAATGCTCGGTTATCCCATAAGGTTTTTTAAAAAAATATTCTTAATTAAGAAAGATCATAAATGACCCCAAAAGCTTTACTACGTGAGATTGCAGGAATATGGAAAACGCATTTAAAAATGGCCTCTTACCATTTTTTTCTTGTTTTTCACAGGCCGGCGGAGATCATTAAAGATTATAATGATGATAAAAAACTAGGGATCGATACCCTTGGATGGTATTTTACAAAAAATGACACTTCGCCATACAAGGACCAATACCCGGCCAATAGCCTGGTGCATTCTGAACTAAAACAATTAATGGATTCGATAAAACTAGGCGAAAACGACGTGTTTATAGATATAGGATGCGGAGCCGGCAGGGTAATGGCGGCTGTTGCCGCTAAACGTTTGAAAAAGGTAATGGGTATCGAGATCGAAGAGAGAGTCGTAATGCGGGCCAAGGAGAACGCTTCAACATTAAAGGTAAAGAATACAGATATAGAGATCTTCCAGGCGGATGCCGGTAATTTTGACTATAAAGGGATTACGGTCTATTTTATCAACAATCCGTTCGGATGGAAGACGCTCATAAAGGTAAGGGGAGCCATTAAGAAAAGCCTGGAAGCCGACCCTCGGAAGATCCGTATAATTTATTATGGGTTATACAACGCCGTGTTCGATATGGCTGATTGGTTGAATCCGGAAGGAAAATTAGGCAGCAGCAAATTTTTTGAATGGAGGAATATTCTTCCATCCGCGAGGAATATATAATGAAACAGGCCGCTAAAATTGCTATAGGCGAGATCGGGAGGCTGGCAATCCTTCATGCGAAGGTAGCCAGCTATCATCTTTTTCTTTGTCTTAAGGGAACGGTAAATATCATACGGGATTTTAGGTCCGATAGGAGGCTTGGCATAGAAACAACAACTTGTTATTTCCCAAAAGGGCATGCTACTTTATACAATGATGAATTTCA
>PEWV01000076.1 GCA_002780005.1 Candidatus Aquitaenariimonas noxiae
GCGGATGGACCTAAGTACATATTTACATTGATCGAAGAACCTAAACACGAAAGCGTCCAATTATCTTGACACTACTAATAAACGGCCTCACTTGATTTATTTTGCCTCTTGTGGTATACTACTTAGTCCCGTGAAAGAAAATAACGCTAATGTAATAGCTACTAATAGGCAGGCCTACCGAGATTACGAGGTTGTCGAAAGTTTCGAGGCAGGCATCGAATTGCGCGGGAATGAAGTAAAGAGTCTGCGCGAGAGAAGGGTAAATTTTAAAGATAGCTTCGCAAGGGTAGAAAAAGAAGAAGTTTTCTTATATAATTTGCACATAACCCCTTATAAATACGCAACTTCTGAAAATATAGACCCGACACGCGCAAGAAAATTATTACTGCATAAATCACATATTAAGCGGTTGATATGGCAAACTTCTCAAAAGGGTTTTACGCTTATACCGCTTAAGTTATATTTTAAAAATAATTTCGCAAAGGCTGAAATCGCGCTTGCTAAAGGTAAGCGTATGTACGACAGGCGGGAAACAATTAAAAGGCGGGAGGAAGAGCGTTCAATCCGCCGCATACTGCACGACAAAAAAAGATAATATAGTTTTAAAAGTAGTTTTTTGACTATAGCTACCTTTTAGGAAAGGATGAATATTAAGAAGGAAAACTACGTTTTCCTTCTTAAGAAAAACAAGGTCAAAAAGACCTTCGTAGCCAGGGTGCATAAAGAACACTCCTAAAGGTTTCGTATAAAACAACAATTTATTAGGTAGCACCGTAGTTTTTCTCAAGGGGGTGACAGGACTCGACTTAAGCGTTCGAGGTAAAGGTGGCATGTAGAGGTTGTCGGGAGGCCTCTTTAAACACCTGGCAAAACATAAACGCAAACTACAATCCAGTAGCAGAGGCAGAAGAAATTCTCGCTTCTGAGGCGTTAGCAGTTGCCTAAATAAGGCAACGCATCCTCCGGCCGGTTTCCTGGGAGGTTGGAAGGATGACGACATGCAGGATAGCCTGATATCCGTTAGCTTTTGGGAATCAGGTGAAGATTTTAAAAGCTACTCCGTTTTAAGATCTTGCCTATTAGAGCTTGACGGGGGAGATCAAAGAATAGGATAAACATGTAGAGGCTTTTATCTGATACTTAAGGACCCGGCTTCAATGCCGGCACCTCCACCACTTCTTTGATTCGCTTGAGCTATGCGGTCCCGCGCCACCAGAGTATGCGGCATGTGGCGAGGGGCACTTTTAGTATAAAGTATTAAGTTAAGAAATAAAAACACGCGAGCATAAAAAATAATTTATGAATTTTAACAGATGCTATCAGAAAAAATTGATAGTTATTTTTTTATTGGTATTGATACTTGCCCCAGGCAATAAAAAGATATTCGCCGCTTCTTTACCCTATTCCCCAAAAAATATGCCTTCTTATAGTTTAAACAGGACGACTTATGTTCCTCTTCTTTTAGTTTGCGACAATTACGCCATTAGCTGGGAGTGGGATCCTATAGGTAAAGTTGTAATATTGAAAAAGAACGGCTTAGAGGCAAGGCTTAAGGTAGGAAGTTATCGGGCCTATGCCAACGGGAAAATTACGAATTTAGAAAAACCCCCTCTCTTCCATAATGGCGTGGTAGTCGTGCCCATTTCCTTTACTGAAAAAACAATCGATAAAATATTTAAAGAGCAATCACTGTCTACGCCATTTGCTAGATTCGAACCGATTTCAGCAAAAGAAAAAAGATATGTTGTCAGTACTGTGGTAATAGACCCTGGTCATGGCGGCAGGGATCCTGGCGCCATCGGAAGAAGTGGCTTGCGAGAAAAGGATGTCGTCCTGGAAATAGCAAAGGAATTGAAAAGGCAATTAGAACAATACGGTATAAATGCCATATTAACCAGGGATAATGACGCTTTTATTCCTCTGGGGAGAAGAGCGATAGTGGCTAATAATCTTAAGGCAACATTTTTTATAAGTGTACATGCAAATTCTTCGCGTTCTAAGAATGCCAAAGGGTTTGAGGTCTATTGTCTGTCAGATGCTACGGATGATAGCACAAGGGCATTGGCCGCGGCTGAAAATGCATCTTTGAAATATGAGGAAGAGTCGTTTGACGACAGCCATACAAAGAATTTAGATGCCATAGTCTGCGACATCGAATTTACGGAAAACCGCAAAGAATCCAAAGAGCTTGCATCATCGATTTGCAATTCGGTGTTAGATAAATTGGCGGTTCGGAAAAGAGGCGTTAAAGGAGCCGGTTTTTATGTTTTAAAAGGCGCTCGCATGCCAGCTGTCCTGATAGAGATAGGATTTGTTTCTAACAAGGAAGAGGCCTCTAGCCTGAGCAGTACTTATTATAAGAAGAAGTTAACCGAAGCGCTGGTTGACGGAATATTAAATTATAAAAGGGAATATGAAAAAACCAATGGATTTACAGAATAGGCCCATAGGCGTATTTGATTCAGGTCTCGGAGGCTTAACGACGGTAAAGGAGATATTTAAAAGGCTTCCTAACGAAAATATAGTTTACTTTGGAGATACCGCAAGAGTTCCGTATGGCTCGAAATCCAAAGAGACTATTACCCAGTTTAGTATAGAGAATACGCAATTTTTGTTAAAGTTTAATGCGAAACTTATAGTAGTCGCTTGCAATACCTCGTCCAGTCTTAGCCTTAACTCTTTAAAGGCCCATTTTAAAGTTCCCATAATCGGCGTTATCGCTCCGGGGGTTAAGAAGGCGATGTCAGTTACTAAGAATAACCGTATAGGCGTTATAGGTACGAGGGCTACCATAGCTAGCAAATCATACGAGAAAGAGATAAAGAAACGAAACAGCGTAACTAAATGCTTAAGCAGAAGCTGTCCTCTTTTTGTTCCGCTTGTAGAGGAAGATTGGATTGGCGATGAAGTTACATATACAGTGGCAAGGCGATACCTCCAACCGCTTATGAAATATAATATAGATACTCTCATATTGGGGTGCACTCATTATCCGCTCCTGAAAGGTGTTATAAAAAGAGTAGTAGGTAAAAAGGTAAACTTGGTGGATTCCGCCGAAGAAGTTGCGCTAGATGCTAAGAGGCTGCTGGAGGCACGAAGGCTGCTCTCTAAAAATAAAAATGCCAGGCATAAGTTTTTTGTCAGCGACAAACCTATGAATTTTAAAGCTATAGGTGAGAGATTTCTTGGAAGAAAAATTTCTTTTATAAAAAAAGTATAGAGTAATCCGATATATGCGTGAAGTTAATGTAAGGGATATTCAAAAAACCGTTAAAGATTTATGCATAAAAGCAAACGTTGTCTTACGGCCTGATATATTGCGCGCCTTAAGAAGCGCTTTTCGCCTAGAAAGAAACGCAAAGGCTAAAAAGATTTTAAAGGCATTGCTCGAAAACGCAGCAGCCGCCAAAAGGCAAAAAATGGCCATATGCCAAGATACGGGAATGGTTGCGGCGTATATCGAAACAGGAGAGGATACGAGAATTGTCGGGGGAAGTTTGGAAAACGCTATAAATAAAGGAGTAGCCGCTGCATATAGAAAAGGATATTTCAGAAAATCAGTAGTAAAAGATCCTTTTATTCGTATAAATACAAAGGACAATACGCCGTGCGTGCTTTACGCAAAGCTTATCAAGGGAAATAGAGTAAAAATAACGATTTCTCTGAGAGGGTTTGGGAGCGAAAATAAGGGTAAGGTAAAGATGTTCGATCCTACGGCCTCAACCGGCGAGATAAAGAACTTTATCATAGGGGTTGTGAAAGACGCCGGTCCTGATGCGTGTCCGCCTTATCTTATAGGTGTCGGGATCGGAGGCACGTTAGATAAGTCAGCCGCTTTGGCAAAAGAAGCAATACTGCGGTCGCTTAATAAAAGAAATAAGTTGCTGCATATCGCGAAATTAGAAAAGGAACTGCTTTCTGATATAAATAAATTAAAGATCGGCCCTATGGGTTTGGGGGGAAAGACGACAGCCCTTGGCGTTAACATACTAGCATACCCGACCCATATAGCAGGAATGCCTGTTGCGGTTAGCATAGGTTGCCATGCAACAAGAAACGCTACAAAAATAATTTAAGAGCAATTTTATAAAAATGGAACTATCAAAATTAAACTTACAAAAATTAAAAGTCGGTGATATTATTTTTTTGGACGGTACTATCTATACGGCCCGGGACCAGGCTCATAAAAGAATGGCCGAAACTATTAAAAAGGGTAAGCGGCTGCCGTTAGACCTTAACGGAAAGATAATATATTATTGCGGCCCTACGCCTACGCCTAAAGGTAGGGCTATAGGCTCTTGCGGCCCGACCACTAGTTCGCGTATGGATGCATTCACACCGCTTCTTCTGAAAAAAGGGCTTCGAGGCATGATAGGTAAGGGCAGGCGTTCTGCTGAGGTGCGAAAAGCGATAAAAAAATATAGAGGAATATATTTTTTGACTTATGCTGGTTGCGGGGCGCTGCTTTCAAAATATGTTAAAAAAGCTAAAACGATTACCTATAAAGATCTAGGTCCGGAAGCAGTGTATAAATTAGAAGTGAAGAATTTTCCTTTAATTGTGTGTATAGATTCCAAAGGCAGGGATTTATATAAAAATTTAGAAAACAGATAATAAAAAGAGAAAAAGAGAAATATGGTGCGTCACGGAAACAGGGGGCCGCATAGCTTGAGGAAAGTAAAGATTACCAGAGACTATATAAAATATGCCGAAGGCTCATGCCTTATAGAGGCAGGCAATACTAAAGTTGTGTGCACAGCGTCCATTGAGGAAGCAGTTCCTCTTTTTTTAAGAAAACAGGGAACGGGGTGGATAACGGCTGAGTACGGAATGATTCCGAGATCTTGCAAGGTCAGGGTGCAGCGAGAAGCTTCAAAGGGTAGGCCGAACGGAAGGACTCAGGAGATACAAAGGCTTATAGGAAGGAGCTTGCGTGCCGTAGCAGATTTAAAAAAGTTAGGCGAGAGAACCATATGGATAGACTGCGATGTTATACAGGCAGACGGTGGCACGCGATGTGCGAGCATTACAGGGAGCTTTATGGCATTATACGATGCCTTGGCGAAGATAAAGAAAAACAACCTGATAACCGATTTTGAAATTAAGGACCATGTTGCTGCGGTAAGCGTGGGTATTATTAATGGGGAAGAATATCTGGACCTTGATTACGAAGAGGATTCCAATTCGGATGTGGATATGAACGTGGTCATGACAGGAGACGGTAAATTTATTGAGATCCAAGGTACTGCCGAAAAAATGCCATTTGATCAAAATAAATTAGACAAGCTTTTGAAATTGGCGAAAAAGGGGATAGCGGAACTCGTTAACATCCAGAAATCGGTTTTAAAAAAATAAATTGAAGAAAATAGTAATAGCTACAGCAAATAAAAAAAAGAAAAAGGAACTAAAAGCCCTCCTAAAGGAACTTAAAGTAAAACTCCTTTCCTTAAATGATCTGCCGAATATCCCGAAAATAAAAGAGGGTGGAAAGACGTTTAAAGAAAATGCGGTGAAGAAGGCTGTAATCACTTCAGAATTTACCGATAAGCTCACAATGGCTGACGATTCCGGGCTGGAAGTGGATGCTCTTGGCGGAAGGCCTGGAGTGTTCTCTGCTAGGTTTTCCGGAAAAGGCGCAAATGATCCAAAGAATAACAAAAAACTCCTGCGCATGCTAAGAGCTGTTCCCTCCCATAAAAGGAAAGCCACCTTCAAATGCGTTATTGCCATGGCGAAGAGGGGTGTTGTATTAAAAGTCGTAGAGGGTAAGTGTAGGGGCCTTATAGGGTTCCAGCGGAGAGGCGAAAACGGCTTTGGTTATGATCCGGTTTTTATTTTCCCTAAATTAGGAAAGACATTCGCCGAATTAGGACCGAGAGCCAAGAATATGATCAGCCACAGGGCAAAAGCTCTTAGGAAGGCAAAAAAGTTTATTGCCGATTATTTCAGAATATATTCTTAAGTTGTTTCTTTAAAACATCGCCTATCGGAAACGGTTTTAGTTCATACCTAGGTTTTTTTATAGTTCCCCCCAGATGTGCTTTACTTATAAGCTTTCCCATTCCCGTGGCAAGCGCAGATAAAGATCTTCCGAATTCTGTTTTATTGTCCACCAAGCCTTCTACGAAATTATTTTCTACGTCAAAATCCAAATTTCCGTCAAAGTCAACATTGCCGTCGTATAGGATGCTAGCCTCATCTCCCCATAGTATGAAATCGTGGGTGCCAACCTTTCTATTCGCTATCTGGAAAGTCCCTGTAGCTTCTTTAAGTTTTATTCTTTCATAACCTGGCATTATGTCGTTAAAGAGATTTACTATACTGGATACAACAGGTATAAGGATAGGTAGCGGGCCGAGATGCGCGTCTTTTACATGTATCCAACCGTCGCCTTTTACGGTGTCAAAGTTCTTTCCGGTTTTGGTTAAGTTTAGGCTGCCATTGAAATTTCCGTATATACCCGAATCCTTTAAATTCGTTGTTGCGATTAATTTTTCTAGCTGCATATTCCTTAAATGGGTGGTTATTTTGTAAGCTTCAGTTTCTTTGTTCAAATCAAATGAAGATATGATATTCAAGGTGCCGCCGTAGGGTTCGCCGTCTAAGGTTGTGATATCCAGCCTTTTGTTCTTCAAGGCTATTTTAGCGTTCATATTGTTAATTTCGAAATTCTCGATTTTTATCCCATCCGAATGCAATTTTAAACTCATTTCCAAAGATCCGGGATCTACCAGACTGCCGTTTACGGATATTTCCCCGCCGCATTTTCCGCTAAATTTTACATCCTTTAAAAATTCGTATCTTTTCGAAAAGAAGGGTATTATATCCTCCAGACCAAAATTTATATTTCCATAAATATTCAAAGCGGGGTTGTAAACTTGGTATATATTGCCTAAAAGGGAACTGTGCATTTTTTTATAATATATGTCAGCCTTTTTAATATTGATATCTTCGCCTACCATATTAAGCTGGCTTTCGATCGATAACTCATCCGAATCTAAGTTTATATTTATCTCCGGATTCTCGAAATCTTTTAATAGGGAATCTAAGGTATAGGTGTTATTCATAAAATAAAAACTTAGATTTTTTACCCTTATATGATCATTTTCAATCTCTAAAGCGCCATCCATATTTTTTATAGGCTCATTTAAGTAGGCTGTTTTAAACACCGCGTTCTGAAATTTCGCCATAAATGAGAATTTAGGCAATGAACCGGCGTTAAGTTTATTGATAATTTTAAGGGCAATACCTGCCTTACCGCTTAATCTAAATTTTTTTCTTAGGTTTAAAGGCATAAATTCTTTTAAAATATGCTCTATTCTTTCTAATTTTACATCAGAACTTATTTCCGCCTCTAATAGCGGGTCTTGAAAATTCGTTATGCTAGCCTTGACCAGAAAAACCTCGCCGGCTATCTTACATTTTAGATTATCCGTAAAAACCCTGATTGGGGCCATAAGGATATCTCCGTTTAGGTCGGTAATAGAGCCGACATATGGTAAATTTTCTAAATGAAGATTCGTAGGATGGACATTTATTAAATAATATAATCCTTCGGAAGGAGGTATCGAAGATGACATCTTTAATCTTCCGTATGCGTCGCCGGTACCTTTAAGATCCTTGTAACTAAAACTTGTTTTATGAACCGCATAGCCGCCTTCTATATATATTTCTTTATTTTCATCTAACATCACATTAAAATTTAGATCAGCAATAGCTTTTTGTAGTGTCGCCGGAAACGTGTTTTGGTAATACGGAGCAAACTCTTCCAGGTTTAACCCTTCGGTTTTGAGATTGAATTTCAACTTTTTATTATTATATTTATACGAGCCGTTGATGGCAAAGGCGGCGTCTTTTTGATTCTGCCCAAAAAGCCCGCGTACGGAAAAAATTATTCTTCTAAACGGCATTAGCATATCAGCATCTATGTTTTTTATATCTTTTACAAATGCAGGCTCTGTACAATTATCGGTGAAATGCAAATTTCCGTTATGGAGTGCAGCCTTATAGATAGTTACAGAATACGCCTCCTTAGGGCGGCCTGCCTTCTCTTCCTCTTTAGATTTGGAAACCGGGATGTTCCATCCTTTGTTTTCGGGATTATTTTTTAGATTAAGTTCGGCGTTGTCGATTCTGATGTAAGGAATAATGATTTTTTTTGTAAGAAGGGGCAGCATTAGGCAATCGAATGTGAGGGTGTCGGCTTGGAATAATTTCTCTTCCGTGTTAGCACCATCAAATACCTTGAGCCCGCGTACGACCACTCCTTTAAAAGGAATAATATAGACTTCGTCAATAGTTACGGTTTTGCCCGTTTGCTCGCTGATGCTGCTTATAAGGATTTCCCTTATTTTTGCCGGAAGGGTAACATTTTTAATATGAAAGGCGGCCGATAGGACGGAACCCAATAATAAGGATGTGGATACGATTATTATAATTAGGTTAAAGACATTTATTCGTTTCTTTATATTGGTATAGACTAAAAAAATCCTTAAGCTTATATTGCGGGTAATATTTTTTATTTTCATGATATACTTTAAGAGATATGATAAAAGAGTATACACTACTTACATTTTATTTTCAACGCAAAGAAAAAAATATTTGACAATTTAACATATATATTGCATAATACAAGCGCATAGAGGCATAAATATGAAACTTAAGGGTAATGTTACCTTGATAACCGGGGGAGGCCAGGGCATAGGGAGGAGCATAGCGCTTCTTTTTGCCGAGGAAGGTTCTGACATAGCTATTTGCGATGTGAACCCGGACTCTCTCAACCAAACAAAAGATGAGATTAAGGAAAAAAATAGAGACTGCCTGACTTTTACGGCAGACGTGACGAAATTTGATCAAGTTGAAGATGTGGTGAATAAAATACTTGACAAATTTGGAAGAATAGATATATTAGTTAACAATGCAGGCATAACCCGTGACAGCCTTTTGGTACGCATGAGCGAAGAAGACTGGGATCGGGTGTTGGATGTCAATTTAAAAGGCTCTTTTAACTGTACAAAAGCTGTTGCCAAACCTATGATGAAGGCAAGGGGCGGAAAGATAATCAATATTGCCTCTATTATAGGTATTATTGGAAATCCTGGGCAGGCGAATTATGCAGCAAGTAAAGGCGGAATGATCGCCTTAACCAAAACGATGGCAAAAGAACTTGCCTCGCGCAATGTGCGTGTTAATGCCATAGCGCCCGGATTCATTAAAACAGCAATGACTGAAAAGCTCTCGGAAGATGTAAAGGGGGCGATGCTTAAAGAGATACCTTTAAGCAGGTTTGGTGAGCAGGGCGACGTTGCAAACATAGCGCTCTTTCTGGCAGGTGAGGATTCTAGTTATATTACAGGCCATGTCATCCAGGTCGATGGTGGCATGGTGATGTAAATGCAAAAAGGAGGTATATAGATGGCAGCATCAGAAAGGATTAAATCGATCATAGCAGAACAGCTTGGCGTAAAGATAGAAGAAGTTACAGAAAGTGCAAAGTTTATTGATGACTTAGGTGCGGATTCTCTGGATACAGTAGAGCTGGTTATGGCTTTAGAAGAGGAATTCGGCATCGAAGTTCCGGACGAGGATGCCGAAAAGATGGCGACGGTCGGCGACGCCATAAAGTATATCGAAGAAAAGACATCCGCTTCCAGTTAATAATTCTATATAATGAGAGAAACTAAACGGGTTGTCGTTACAGGTCTTGGAGTAATATCATCGGTAGGCAATAACAAAAAAGATTTTTGGAAAGCAATTACAAGAGGTGAGAGCGGAATTGGCCCTCTCACCTCTTTTGATTGTAGTTTGTTCAAGACCCAAATAGCCGGTGAGGTTAAAGGTTTCGATCCTCTTCAATACATAAACCCCAAGGAAGTAAAGCATACCGAAAAATTCGTTCAATATGCGATAGCCTGCTCAAAGATGGCTTTCCAAGAGAGTGGGTTGGATATGTCAAAAGAAAATCCTGATAGATGCGGCGTAATAATAGGGTGCGGTGTGGGCAGCCTTAGGATTATGGAAGAACAATACGACGTCTTTAAGAAAAAAGGGCCTAAGAAATTTTATCCGTTTATGATCCCCATGCTTATAGTGAATATGGCCTCAGGCCAGGTTTCTATAGAATTAGGGTTTAAAGGACCAAATCTATGCACAACAACAGCATGCGCATCGGGCAATCATGCTATCGGAGATGCTTTTAGAATATTAGAGAGAGGGGATGCCGATATTATTGCCGCCGGCGGGACAGAAAGCTGTATAACTGCTTTAGGAATGGGCGGCTTCTGTGCGCTTAGAGCGCTTTCCACCAGAAACAACGAACCAAAAAGGGCAAGCCGGCCGTTTGACAAAGAAAGAGACGGATTTGTTGTGGCCGAAGGATGCGGTATCCTGATCCTGGAAGAAATGGAGCATGCCAAAAAAAGAGGGGCGACGATATATTCTGAAATAGTAGGATTTGGCATGAACGGCGACGCATACCATATTACCGCCCCGGATCCTTCAGGCGAAGGCGCGAGAAAGTGCATGAAGCTTGCCATAGAGGATGCTAGACTGAATCCGGAAGAAATTGATTATATAAATGCGCACGGGACATCCACATCGTTAAATGACAAGATAGAAACGCTGGCTATAAAGAATTTATTTAAGAGCCATGCCAAAAAGCTTATGATTAGTTCGACGAAATCCATGACAGGGCACGCCTTAGGAGCGGCCGGAGGAATGGAGGCGATCGTGTGCTGCCTTACAATAAAAGAAGGAATAGTCACGCCGACCATAAACTACGAATTCCCCGACCCGGAGTGTGGTTTAGATTATGTACCTAATAAATCCCGCAAAGTAGACGTCGAAGTAGCCCTTTCAAATTCCTTCGGCTTCGGAGGCCACAACGCAGCAGTGGTTTTCAAAAAATTTAAGTAGTATCGAAAATGAAAAAATATTCACTTCTCATACCTTCAATTTGTTTAGCCTTTTCTTTATGTCTTATTCCTAAAGCGATCTTTGCAGCAGATTACCAGACCTTAACTCAGGAAGAGGAATATTACCAGACGCTCTATAAACTTTTTTCTGAGGCTGCAACTTCTATAGATATAGTAATAGATATCATAGTAGCCGACCCGATGGACCTCCAAAACCCGGTTAATAAATTGATAGATGTTTTGGTTGAGGCTAGGAAAAGAGGCGTTAAGGTAAGGGTAGTTTTTGAAGATTCCCGCTCTGTCGAGAACCTGGCATCTTATAAAAGCCTTCTCGAGAACGGTATAGACGTATACTTCGATACCTCGAAACAATTAATAAATAGCGAATCTATCGTGGTGGATTCTAAGAAGTGCATAATAGGAAGCATTAGCTGGTCCCCGGTCTCATTCGGAAAAAATTACGCGATGTCTATAGTACTCGATTCGGAAGAAATGGCCAAAACAATTGCCGATTCCATATCAAAGGTTACCTTGGCTGAACGGCCTCTTATCGCAGAGGAATCATTAAAAGGCGTATTAATACCGGACGATTTCCTGCTTCTTAAAGATTTCGGCATACGGTTCGTAAAAGAAAAAGCAAATAAGCCTTTTGACCTCTACCTTGTATTGATACATGAAGCCCAAGACCAGGGCAATGACGAGTTCAATATAGATCATGAAAAGATAGGAAGGCTTCTTTGCCTTGAAAAAGAGGTAATTAAGAAGCTTAACGATAAGGAAAAAAAAGATTATTATAATAAAAGGATCAGAAAAATTCTAATTGTGCCGGAAAGGCGTTACGGGTTTTTGCAATACCATAGAAAAGATAATAAGGTTGTTCTTTTGGAGAAGTTTGATATAGATTTGAGTAAGCCCGAAGCCAATAACCTATGCTTTATTTTACCCGACAAGTTCTGGGAGGCCGGTTTTTCCTCCAGGCTTAATTTAAACGAAAAATATCTCTATCTCATTTCTTTACGCGAAGCGAAAAAAAGTACAAGATCGCCTTATTGGTTCAGCAACGAGTATATTCTCTCAAACCTATATGGCCTTGGGGATTATGCCATATCGAAAGGGCTCCAGCGCCTGGCTGAAGAAAATCTGATAGAGATAGTTTATGCCCCATTTATAAAAGGCGAACCCCCCAAAGAAAAAAGGAATATTTATTGCATTAATAAAATTATTACAGAAGATGAATTTAATAGAAGTGTAGAAGACTTAAGGTCGAAGTACGGACAAGATATAACAGCGAAAGCCCAAGCAGAGGCCTCTGAGCTTGGAGAGCCCAAGGACATTTTTGTGATAGAAGTTTTTATTAATCTGATCAAAAAATACGGATATCCAGCCGTGAGGCACGCTAACGCCATTGCCCTAAGCCATGAGATCGGCTCAAATCTCAGGCACATATCCACCACTATAAAGATCCTAGAAAAAGAATAATCGATTTACGCCTGGCATACCTACACATATATCTTATATATGGAGTATATAGGTAAGTCTGCCATATGGGCATAGCGAATGTATTGACAATATTTTTAGCCTATTATATAATAACGTCTAAATAAATCAGGAGGAATTGATCATGGATTACCGGCTCACAGAAGAACAAATTATGATCCGCGACTTGGCTAGGCAGATTGCCGAAGAAAAAATAAAACCTGTTCGCGCCGAATATGACGAAAAAGAAGAATTCCCGTGGCCTATTGTTAAAATACTGGCGGATAGCGATCTGATGGGCATATACATTCCCGAGCAATATGGCGGTACGGGGGGAGGGGTCCTGGCCCTGTGTTTAGCTACAGAGGAATTATCCCGTATATGCGGAGGAATTTCCTTGAGCTTGGCAGCGACTGCGCTGGGCACATTCCCGCTCCTTTTATACGGAAACGAAGAGCAAAAAAAGAAATATTTACCCGATATAGCGAAAGGCAAGAAGTTGTCAGCATTCGCAATAACAGAACCTGAAGCTGGTTCCGATGCTGGTTCTATCAAAACTACAGCCAGAAAAGAGGGGAATTATTATATTTTGAACGGCACTAAACAATGGATCACGAACGGCGGAGAAGCCGAGTTTTACTCGGTTATCGCCATGACCGACAAAAAGAAAGGCGCAAGGGGCGCGACGGCATTTATTTTAGAGAAGGGAATGAAAGGGTTTGAATTCGGCAAGAAGGAAAAGAAACTGGGTATTCGTGGCTCCGCAACAAGAGAGTTGATTTTTAACGATTGCAAGGTCCCGGCTGAAAATATATTGGGAAAAGAAGGCATGGGTTTTATCGTTGCAATGAAGACGTTCGATAGCTCAAGACCGGGCGTAGCGGCACAAGCGGTCGGCATAGCTCAAGGCGCTCTTGACGAGGCAGTTGCATATGCTACCCAGCGTAAACAGTTCGGCCAAACAATCGCAAGTTTTCAGGGCATACAATTCATGTTAGCCGATATGGCCACGCAAGTTGAAGCGGCCCGAGCGCTTGTATATTCCGTAGCAAGGATGGTAGACGCGGGATGTAAAGACGTAGCCGGCCCTTCAGCTATGAGTAAATTATTCGCCAGCGATACCGCAATGAAAGTGACCACCGATGCCGTGCAGATATTCGGCGGGTACGGCTATATGAGAGAATATCCTGTTGAAAAATATATGAGAGACGCAAAAATTACCCAGATATATGAAGGCACAAATCAGATCCAGAGAACTATAATAGCCTTGAATCTTATTAAGGGAAGCCATAAAAAGTAGTTAGGGATTAGTAGGTAGGGGTTAGGGGTACTAAAAATGAATATTATTGTTTGCATTAAACAAGTTCCGAACACTACGGATGTCAGAATGGACCCGAAGACGAACACCCTGATACGCGAAGGAGTGGAAAGCGTAATAAATCCTTTTGATACGTATGCTATCGAGGAAGGAGTCCTGCTTAAGGAAAGATTTGGCGGGAAAGTCACGGTTATAAGCATGGGCCCACCTCAGGCGGAAAACGCGCTAAGAGAAGCCATTTCGCTCGGGTGCGATGAGACTATTTTAATTTCCGACAGGGCGTTGGCTGGTGGAGATACCTGGGCCACAAGTTATACTTTATCTATGGCGATAAAAAAGGTCGGGAGCTTTGATATTATAATTTGCGGCAAACAGGCATCCGACGGAGATACTGCTCAGGTAGGGCCGGGCATCTCAGCGCATCTCGACATACCGCAGGTCACTTATGTCAAAAAAATAGAAGAGATGGGCAAGGATAAGGCTAAGATGGAAAGGCTTATGGAAGACGGCTATGAAATAGTAGAAACCCCGCTTCCGTGCGTCATAACAGTCGTTAAAGAAATAAATTCACCGCGCCTTCCTTCGCTTAAGGGCAAAATGCGTGCCAAAAACGCAACAATCGTTAAATGGGGCGTGAAGGATATAGGCTGCGACCTGCATAGCGTAGGATTAGAAGGCTCTCCCACTAGGGTTGTCAAAATATTCACTCCGCCTCCGAGAAAAAGCGGCGAGATCCTGCAGGGAGAAGTAAGCGATATCAGTAAAAAACTCGTTGACTTGTTGAAGACCGAATTACATTAATCGAGTAAAGCCCTGTTAAATGACTTCAAAAGAACGCATAAAGAAGTGCTTGCGTTTTAAGCGGCCTGATAGAATAGGCATATATGATGTTCTTTCAAAAACAACGCTTGAAGAATGGAAGAAGCAAGGCCTAGCAGGTAATTTAGCTATAGAAGAATATTTCGGATACGACTTTCAGAATATTTCTTTAAATGGGCCTTTGCCTCAAAAATTAGACGAGAGTAAATTTATTAGCCTTTCGATCGATGAACCTTTTTGCCAGGTATCTAAAGAGCTGGGTCTGGAAGAAACGCTGAAAAAATTTGCTTGTGAACAAAAGGTATTAGTAAAGCTCTTTAATAAAATCACGGATGATACAATAAAGAAGACGTCGGTCTTCCTTAGCGGCGGCTTCAAAATCGACGGTATATGGCTATACGGAGATTTGGCCTACCAAAAAGGCCAATTTTTCTCGCTGGATTCGTATAAAAAGTTGTTAATGCCTTTGCACAAGGAGTTGTGCAATTTTTTCAGATCACAAGGGCTTAGCGATATAATATTTCATTCGGACGGCGATATAAGGGTGCTAATACCTTCACTTATCGACCTAGGAATAAAGGCCATAGAGCCGTTAGAGAGCGATTCCGGGATTGACGCCTTCGAGTTAAGGAAGGAATATAAGAAGAATTTAGTGCTTTTCGGAAATATAGAATTTGATAAATTAAGATCTTCCAAGGATGCGTTCAGGTCTGAGGTAAAAGAGAAGATAAGGTTTTTGAAAGAGGACGGCGGGTACATCTATAGAATGGATAAAGAGATCACGCCTGACATAAAATTGGCCGATTATAAATTTGCCATTGAACTGATAAAACAATACGGAGAATATGGATGTCTATAAAAGTTATTCTGGAGAAATGCACCGGATGCAAGCTTTGCGTTAAGACGTGCCCGTTCGGGGCCATTACCGTGGTAGACCGTAAGGCTATTATAGATTTTGCAAAATGTAATTTATGCGGAGCCTGCGTTCCTGCGTGCAAGTTTGTCGCGATCGAGTTAAAAAAGGATGTGAAAAAAAGGGACCTCTCGGGTTATAAAGATGTCTGGGTTTTCTGCGAACAAAAGAAAAGTAAAATTCAATCTGTAGCTTGGGAGCTATTAGGCAAAGGGAGAGAGCTGGCAGATAAACTCAGGGTAAATTTATGCGCCGTGGTGCTGGGGGACCATATAGAGAAAGAGGCATATGAGGCTATATATCGCGGCTCAGACATAGTTTATCTTGTAGAGAACCCGGGGCTTCTGCATTATCAGGACGAACCTTACACAAAGGTTCTAGTAAATTTGATCAACGAATACAAACCTGAGGTGATACTCTGCGGCGCTACCACTATAGGGAGAAGCCTTGTTTCGCGCGTTGCCGTTAACGTGTACGCCGGACTTACTGCGGATTGCACAGGGCTCGAAATAGACGAGAAAGAAAAGCTCCTGCTGCAAACGCGTCCAGCCTTCGGCGGCAATATCATGGCTACAATTATTACGCCGAATCACAGGCCGCAAATGGCCACAGTGCGCCATAAAGTTATGCAGGAGGCATCTCCGGATAAAAAACGAAAAGGTAAGATCATAAGAAAAACGTATGACGGAAATACCTTTTTATCAAGGACGAAATTTTTAGATTTTATCAAAGAAATCGAGGAAACAGTAAATTTAGCTGAAGCTGATATAATAGTATCAGGCGGCAGGGGGTTGGGCGCTCCTGAAAATTTTAAATTAATACGCGAACTGGCAGTTACAATAGGCGGTGCCGTAGGCGCTTCCAGGTCTGCCGTGGATGCCGGGTGGATCCCATATTCGCATCAGGTAGGACAGACAGGTAAGACAGTGTGTCCCAAAATTTATATTGCCTGCGGGATATCCGGCCAAATCCAGCATCTTATAGGAATGCAATCCTCGGATATAATAGTAGCCATAAATAAAGACCCTGATGCCCCAATTTTCAAAGTCGCAACATATGGGATAGTCGCGGATCTTTTCCAAGTAGTTCCTTCCTTGACAAAAAGATTTAAAGAGGTATTAAAAAAATAAAAAGTCTCTAAATTTTACGTCTTCCTCTTGACAGCTTATAATATGTATGATATACTTTCTGCTATCTTAACGTATAATTTATAGTAATATATAGAAACCTATAGTAAATAGTAAAATATTGTTATGTACTTCAAAAAACTCGAGTTAATAGGGTTTAAATCTTTCGCTGAAAAAACTAAGCTGCATTTTGAACCCGGCGTAACAGCTATTGTCGGCCCAAATGGTTGCGGTAAGTCTAATATATCAGATTCGATCAAATGGGTCTTCGGAGAACAATCCCCAAAATCACTTCGCGCTTCCCGAATGGAAGACGTCATCTTCAACGGAACCGATAAAAAAGAACCCGTCAATATGGCAGAGGTATCTATTACATTTTCCAATGAGTCAAAGATCCTGCCGATCGAATATGACGAAGTCGTAATAACCCGCCGATTATTCCGCTCTGGAGAAAGTGAATATCTTTTAAATAAAATGCCGGTAAGGCTTAAAGATATCCAGGAACTTTTGATGGGTACCGGCATAGGGACCGAGTCATACTCCATAATAGAGCAGGGCCAGATAGACCTGATATTGAGCTCGAAGCCTGAAGAAAGGCGTTATATTTTTGAAGAGGCTAGCGGCATAACAAGATATAAATCAAAGAAGAAAGAGGCACTTAGCAAACTCGAGCAGACGGAGAATAACTTATTGAGGGTTAACGATATTATAGAAGAGGTAAGGCGCCACATATCTTCTATCGAAAGGCAAGCCAAAAAAGCGGAGAAATATAAACAGGAATTCGAAAATTTAAAAACACTGGATACGAAATTCTCACTTTTCAATTATAAAAACCTTAAGAACGAAGAAAAAATCATATCTGTCGAAATAGGGGACCTTAAAAACAAAGGGAACGAATTTAATATCCGGATAGCTCATTTAAACGAAGTAATTGAAAAGTTAAGATTTGACATGAGTGTTCTGTCCGAGAAATTTTCTTCGCTTCAGAATAGGCTATTCGAGATTTCTTCCACAACCGATAAAAATTCGCACAAATTAGCCGTCAACAAAGAGCGCGTAGCAGAACTCGAGCAGTCGAAAATTACCCTCACCGAAGAGCTTCAGAAAGGTGGGGCAAGGCGTATAGAATTCGAAAGTTCGCTCAAGCTCTTACGAGATCGGGTCACTAATTTTACAAGCGACAAAAACGCCAAGCAGGCCCTTATAGACGAGAAAGAAAAAGAACATACTACATTCTCCAAAGAAATAGAAATCCATCATAAGGAAATAGCGGACAGCAAGAGCCAAACGGTGGAAAATTTTGCGAGGCAGTCAAAATTCAATAATGAGTTAGCCAGGTTATCTACCGAAATGCAGGGTCAATCCACGCGCCTTAAAAGGCTTAGAATGGAGAAGGAGAAGGTAAGGGGCGAGTTAGACTTGGTAGGGGCTGAATTCAGCCACATAGACGGCGAGGCGAAGAACATTTCGGATACGCTTTCAGGGCTCAATAGAGAGAAGGGCTCTAAACAGGAAGGCGCCTCAAGCCGCAGGGCGAAAATCGAAACATTAAATAAAGAAATAGCCGAATCGCAGAAAGAGACAAATCTTTTAAAATCAAGGCTGCAGCTACTTGAAGAGCTTGTGCAGAATTACGAAGGGTTTGATAAAGGGACCAGACACATATTGGAAACCAAGAAAAAAGGCGACTTTTCGAACCTGGAAGGGCCTTTATGTAATGTTATAGATGTAGATGAAAACCTTGAAACTGTAATGGAGATCGCCCTGGGCGAAGAACTTCAGAGTTTCATAGTGCGCAGTAGAAGAGAGGCCCAAGATATCCTCTCTTATCTTAAAGATAATAATCTCGGCAGGGTTTCAGTTATAGTTATGGAAGATCTGCCGAGGATTAATTCCACAAGTCAAGGCAGGGTTCAATCCTTAAAACCTCTCTCAGAGATCATTAAGGCAAAAAGCGGTTACGACAATGTTTTGCAATATCTCTTAAGGGATATATATGTAGCTGATAACAGCCAAATCGGTTTTGACGCCATAGATAGATTGGAGCCGCAGGCAAGGATTATTACTAACAGGGGAGAGCTTATTCAAAAAGGTAAGATTTCCGGAGGCGCAGCCAGAAGAAATAGCGACGTGTCCATTATAGGAAGAGATAGGAAGATCAAAGAAATCCGCGCGAAGATAGAGGAGTTTGATAGAAAACTTACAAAACTAACCGAAGTGCTCGAAAGTGAAAAGTTAGCGCTAAGTGCCGCAGACAGGGAAATAGCGGACCTTGACGATAGGATCCGTAGAGAAGAAATAAGGCTTGCGAATATAGCGACAAGAAAACAAGCGGTAGAAACCCATCTGAATCGCTTAAAAGACGAAAATAATATTTTGGAGACCGAGACGGAAGAAATAAAGACCCTCTTGGTAGAATTCACAGGCAGGCAGGAAAACATGAAGAATGAATTAAAAACTACCGAGGATGAAAAAGGGCGCCTGGAAAATTTGATTATTACCGTTCAAAGCTCCATAGAGAAGAAAACGAAGTTGAGAGAGGACCTATTGATAGAACTTACCCGGTATAGGACAGAAATGGCGTCTTTGGACCGAGAGGAAAAGAACCTTGTTGAAAATCTTTCCAGGGAAGAAACAGGATTTTTTGAGCTGTCTACCAGTATAGATATCAAAAAGAAGCAACTGGTTGACGGTTCGCAAAAAGTCGAGGAACTAAGAGTTGAAAATAACACGCTCGAGTCCGAAAATACCAGAAATGGTTCCGAAAAAGAAGGGCTAGAGAAAGAGGTTGAAACGCTGAGGAATGAAAAGGCGAGATTCATGGAAGAGATTTCCAAGGAAGAGCAGGGCATGCAAGAGGAGAAGTCTTCTTCCGAGAAATCGCGCGAAAGCCTTCATAGTTTAGAAATGAAAAAGGCCGAGCTCTCTTATCAGCAGAACACTTTAAAAGAAAGGGTATCGCAGTCATACAAAGTTAATTTAGATGAGTTACAGCTTTCGTTAGACGAAAGCTTTGACGTAGAGGAAATCCAGAGAAACATAGATGAAATGAAGGTAAGGCTTGAAAAAATGGGTACAGTGAATCTTGTGGCGATAGAAGAGCATCAGGAGCTGCAAGAGAGGTTTAATTTCCTTACGCACCAGCAGCAGGACTTATTGACCGCGAAAGATTCTTTGATGAAGGCTATTCAGAAAATAAACAAAACGACTCGCGCGCTGTTTCTGGAGACTTTTACAAAAATACAGAATGAATTCAAAAGCTTTTTCAGGTTATTATTCGGCGGAGGCCAGGCCGAGCTTGTATTATTGGATGAAAATGATATTTTGGAAAGCGGCGTTGAGATAGTAGTGAGACCTCCGGGCAAAAAACTTCAGAATATTTCACTTCTTTCAGGCGGCGAAAAGACCTTGACGGCCATAGCGCTTTTATTCGCGATATTTAAAGTCAAGCCTTCGCCTTTTTGTGTATTGGACGAAATGGACGCGGCATTGGATGAGTCCAATGTCGGCAGATTCAGCAATGTGCTGAAAGATTTTATAAAGACATCCCAATTTATCATGATAACCCACAATAAAAAGACCATAGAGCTCGCTAGTGTAATGTACGGCATCACCATGGAAGAAAGCGGGGTCTCCAAAATAGTCTCCGTAAAATTTTCTGACACGAAGAAGGAAGAGCAAAAAGCAGAGATCCTTGCCCAACCGTAAGCCATATTAAAATCCATTGACAAAAATTTTATTTGTGTTAATATAAGACAAGAGAAGATGAAATAAAATCTTCGGGGTGAGGCGAAATTCCTCAACCGGCGGTAAAAGCCCGCGAGCGTTGGACAAAGTTCTGCGCAGAGCTTGTAAAATTCAAGCGCCGATGGTAAAGTCCAGATGGAAGAAGATAGAAGCAGTTTATAGTGTATAGGGACCCCGAAGAAAAAGACTTCGGGGTTTTTTATTATGAAATTCAATACAATTCCAGAAATAGTCGAAGACCTTAAGGCCAAGAAGATGGTAATAGTTCTTGATGATGAAGGCCGCGAGAACGAGGGTGATCTTATAGTTGCGGCTCAGTTTGCCGACCCTCACGACATAAATTTTATGGCTAAATACGGAAGAGGCCTTGTTTGTGTTCCGATGGAAGGCCAGCAGCTTGACGAGTTGGACCTTTACCCTATGGTTACCTTGCCAAAAGACCAATATAAGACCGCCTGGGCAATTTCAGTAGACGCGAAGAAAAATATTAGTACCGGAATCTCAGTTCACGATAGAAGCCATACCATAAAATTACTGGCAGATTCAAAAGCTACAAAAGACGATTTTGTCAAACCCGGGCACATATTTCCGTTAAGGGCCGTTGAGGGAGGAGTACTTGTAAGGGCCGGGCATACGGAGGCATGTGTAGACCTGCTCAAAGCGTCGGGCCTCAAGCCGGCCGGAGTTATATGCGAAATTATGAACGAAGATGGCACGATGGCGAGGACGCCGGAACTTTTTGAATTCGCCAAAGAACATAATTTAAAAATCTGCACAATCGCGGATTTGATAAAATACAGGAGAAGATCCGAGAAACTGGTTACAAGAATAACGGAAACTTATTTGCCTACAAATTACGGAAAATTCAAGCTTATAGTTTACGAGTCAGCCATAGATAGAGACCATCATATCGCGCTTGTGAAAGGAAGTATAAATAAAGGTAGCGTTCTGGTAAGGGTGCACTCGGAGTGCGTTACCGGAGATGTCTTCGGTTCAAAAAGGTGCGATTGCGGCACTCAATTGCAAATGGCAATGAAAAAAATAAAGAAGGCCGGCAAGGGCGTGCTTCTTTATATGCGCCAGGAGGGAAGGGGTATAGGTTTGGCAAATAAGATTCGCGCATACACCCTTCAGGATAAAGGATTCGACACGGTAGAGGCTAATAAGATGTTGGGTTTCGATCCGGATCTACGCGATTACGGAATAGGCGCTCAGATACTTGCGGATTTAGGCCTGCATAAGATCAGATTACTTACGAACAATCCTAAAAAGATAATAGGGCTCGAGGGGTATGGGCTTAAAATCGTAGAAAGGGCTTCTTTAGAAACTAAACCTACAAAAATCAATAGGAGGTATCTAAAAACCAAAAAGGAAAAGTTGGGGCATTACCTGGAAAGAATTAAAAATTAATTATAGAAAAAGGAGGCAGATATGGTTAAAATAATAAAGGGAGATTTGATCGGAAAGGGTAAGAAATTCGGTATCGTAATATCCCGTTTCAATGAGTTTATTTCAGGTAAACTTCTTGACGGGGCCTTAGATACGCTCTCAAGGCACGGTGTTGACGAAAAAGATGTTGATGTGGCGTGGGTGCCCGGTTCTTTCGAAATACCCATGATAGCCAAATCTATGGCAAATTCTAAAAAGTATGACGCGGTTATATGCTTAGGCACCGTGATACGCGGAGAGACGCCACATTTTGATTATATCGCGGCTGAGGTTGCGAAAGGAGTGGCGAAGATTGCGCTGGATTCAGACAAGCCGTGCATATTCGGCATAATTACAGCCGATACATTGGAGCAGGCCATTGAAAGGGCAGGCACAAAGGACGGCAACAAAGGCAGGGATGCCGCCATTTCAGCTATTGAGATGGCCAATCTTTGCGCTAAGATATAAAATAGAAAGGTCTTAAAATGCATAAACGTACTCGCTCGCGAGAGTGTGCCTTGCAGATCCTGTACACTATAGATATATCCGGAAGCCTGGCAAATGATGCATTGGCAACTTTCTGGATTGAACACCCAACGTTTGCGGAAGAAGTAAGGAAGTTCTCTAATGAACTTGTCGAAGGGGTATATGCTAATATTGCCCAAATCGACAAGACAATTTCTAAATACGCCATTAATTGGACACTTAAACGTATGGCGGTCGTAGATAGAAACATATTGCGCTTAGCCGTGTATGAACTTCTTTTTAAGGACGATATCCCGCCAAAGGTTACGATAAACGAGGCTGTGGAGATCGCAAAGAAATTCGGCGATGCAAACTCAAGCAAGTTCGTAAACGGAATTTTAGATAAGATCGGAAAGGAAACCAAGAGAATTGAAAAAGGCTGACCTTCACATTCATACTAGTTTTTCGGACGGAACTTTTTCGCCGCAGGAAGTCATCGCTCAGGCCAAAAAACACCGAATTGATTGCGTAGCTATATGCGATCACGACTGCGTAGATGCCCTTGAGCTAGCTACGGATTTTGCCGAAAAGGAAGGCGTGGAGCTTATACCGGGGATAGAACTTACCGCAGAAAAAGACGATAACGAAGTTCATATTCTCGGCTATTATATCGATTGGAAAAATAAGATTTTATTAAAGGCTATCGAAGAAATGCAAAAAATCAGAATAGAGCGCATATATGATATGATAGAAAAGCTCAAGAAGGTCAATGTTTATATAAAGCCTGAGGAAGTTTTTCAAATAAGCGGAAAAGGCTCTGTAGGGAGGCTTCATCTTGCATATGCGATTTACAATAGCGGATATACTAAATACGTTAAAGAGGCGTTCAAGCTCTACATCGGAGATGGGAAATCCTGCTACGTTAACAAATTCAATTTTTCCCCGAATGAGGTGATAGATATTGTTTTAAAATCCGGCGGCATCCCGGTATTGGCGCATCCGGGCGTAATGGGCAGGGATGAATTTATCAGCGAATACGCCGAAGGCGGATTGCGCGGCATAGAGGTATATCATTCGGATCACTCTCCGAAAGCATCGGAACATTATCTAGAGATCGCCAAGAAAATGAATCTTCTTGTAACAGGCGGTTCTGATTGCCACGGGTTAGGCAAACAAAATGTTTTGATGGGGACCGTAACAATAGATTATTCATTGGTCGAAGAATTGAAGAAAGCGGCGGGGAGGTTATAATGCGTTCTCATGAATATTATATGCGAAAGGCTATCGCGCTGGCCAAGAAAGGCGAGGGTGAAACAAATCCCAATCCCGTCGTCGGGGCCGTAGTTGTCAAGAACGGAAAAATTGTCGGAGAGGGATATCATAAGAAAGCGGGGTTGCCTCATGCCGAAGTTGAGGCAATAATAGGCTCAGGTGCTAGTGCCATAGGCGCCACTCTTTATGTTACGCTGGAACCCTGTAGCACTTTCGGGAGAACACCGCCTTGCACAAACCTTATCATAGCTAGCGGTATAAAGGAGGTAGTTATAGCCACAAAAGATCCAAACCCGATACACAAGAACAGGGGGATAAGGTGTTTAAAAAGGGCTAATATAAAAGTGTCATTAGGCATACTTGAAAACGAAGCCAAAGAAATGAATAGGATCTTTGAAAAGTTTGTAGTAGAAAAAAAGCCCTATATCACAGCAAAAGTCGCTCAGAGCTTAGACGGGAAAATAGCTACCGCAACAGGCGAGTCGAAATGGATTACGGGCCTGGATAGCCGAAGGCTTGTTCATAAGTTGCGCAGTCAAGCGGACGCCATTCTCATAGGAGTAAATACTATAATAAGGGATGATCCGCTATTAACAAATAGGCTGTACAGGGGTTCGAAAAAACAACCTATAAAAATAGTTTTAGATTCACACCTTAGAACCCCTCCCAACAGCAGAATTTTTTCAAAAGACTCCCCCCAACAGGTGATTTTGGCAGCTACGCCGTCGGCTCCAACCAAGCGTATAAGATTCTTCGAGAAAAAAGGTGTAAGAGTGCTGGTTATAAAAAATAAAAAAAGAAAAGTATCCCTCAAGGATTTGATGAAAAGATTGGCTAAAATGGAGATCGCCCACATATTAGTAGAGGGCGGAGCTGAAGTTTTGGGGAGTTTTTTTAAAGAAGGTTTGGTAGATAAGGTATTATTTTTTATATCCCCAAAAGTTATCGGAGGCGCGGATGCCCCGACTTCTGTTATGGGTGACGGCGTAGATAGATTGTCTCTTGCCAGAAGGCTGAAAGATACCAAAATTACAAGATTCGAAGAAGACTTCCTGATAGAAGGATACTTATAAATGTTCACAGGTATAGTGGAAGAGATAGGGAAAGTAGTAAAAATAGAAAAACGTTCAGTTAGTTTTAGGTTTTCGATAGAAAGACCGGTTGCGTTCAGCGATATAAAATTAGGCGATAGCCTATCCATTAACGGGGTCTGTCTCACCGTGGCAAAGTTCGACAAGAAGAGCCTATCTTTTGATGTCATAAAAGAATCCCTGAAAAAAACAAGTATAGGGATCTTAAAAAGTGGCGACAAAGTAAATTTGGAAAGGGCAATAGAAGCGGGAGGTCGATTCGGAGGCCATTTTGTTACAGGCCACATAGATTACAGCTCAGAGATAAAAAGCATGGAGAGAGAAGGGATCAGCAAAAAATGGGAAGTAGCCTTGCCTAAAGAATATAAGAGGTATATTGTTCCTAAAGGTTCGGTTGCTGTTGATGGGGTAAGCCTTACTGTCGCTGAAGTTTCAAATGATAGTTTTATAATCTACCTTATCCCGCACACGCTCGAAAAAACGACTCTCGGGTTGAAAAAGAAAAAAGATACCATAAACATAGAATTTGACATGCTCGGTAAGTACGTCGCTCAGTCAAAGTCCGAAAGCAAAGCCTCTAAAGTGAGTATGGACTTTTTGAAAGTGCATGGGTTTGTAGAATAGGTTTTAGGGGTTATCCCTCGTATATAGCCTTCTACAATATATGCTCGGGATGATTCGCCAAAAGGTATCCAAGGGCGAATCAGGTGTCAGGGGAAAGCAAATGAGAAATGCGTTTAAAATGTGCTGTTTATTTTTATTCTTATTGAGCCATATGAACAGTGCTTTTGGAGAGGGGGCGAAAAACATGAAAGCCGTTATGATCATTGCAAGTTCGGATTTCAGGGATGAAGAGCTCTTCGATACCAAAGAAGTTTTAGAAAAGGGCGGAGTTGAGGTAACTATAGCCTCGTCTTCGCTTTCACCGTCGCGCGGCATGTTAGGTAAGATAGCAAATCCTCAAATCCTTTTCGGTAATATAAAGGTGCCGGATTACGGTGCGGTCATATTTGTAGGAGGCGGTGGAGCGAGCGAATATTGGGATAATGCAACCGCTCACACAATAGCAAGGGAAACGGTTTCTTCGGGTAAGATCTTAGGGGCAATATGCATAGCCCCTGTAACATTGGCAAATGCAGGGGTCTTGAAAGGCAAGAAAGCCACAGTCTGGCCCTCTGAAGGTAAAAAGCTTTTAAAGGACGGAGCTAATTACACCGGAAAAGATGTCCAAATAGACAGTAATATAGTTACTGCGAACGGTCCTAAGGCAGCGAAAAAATTCGGCAAGACCATCCTGAGACTATTATCAAAATAAGAAAGTTACCGGCATCTACAACTTATCTTTTCTAAAATTCCTCCAGTATCCATTGTCTTTGATAGCATCAAAAGTGTTATGTTAACTACCATAGCTTAAAAATCTTGACTGAAATATAACAAAATGATAAACTGGAAAATACATAAAAAGGTAAAATTAGCTTTAGATTTTTATCGGGAAGTAGCGCAGTTTGGCTAGCGCGCTTGGTTCGGGACCAAGAGGTCGCGGGTTCGAATCCCGCCTTCCCGACCAGATTTGACTTTGCGGATTTTTTAGGGATAAATCAAAATTTTTTGACTGCGTTTTCGCAAGATTTTCTTTTTCA
>PEWV01000019.1 GCA_002780005.1 Candidatus Aquitaenariimonas noxiae
AGCCTTTTGATTTGCGAAAGATAGGCAAAAACAGCTTCTTTTGTTGGCTCAAGCACGCAGTCCAGCCGACGCAAGACTGTAAGCGGCAAAATCACCCGGCCGTATTCCGATTGCTTATAGTCACCGCGAAGCAGATCCGCAATACTCCAGATAAAATTTGCGTTTTCTTTAAAATTGATTGTCACTCGAGATCTCCTTTATGTCCCTGCTTCCCTGTAGCCACATCGTCCTATTGATAGCCCCGCCAGCTAAACTATTATTGCGATTCTTCATCCTCGCAGGGCGGGTACTGGAGCGGCGCCTTGCCAATGCTTTCTAATATTACCGGCTTTAAATCCCATTTTTCTGCTTGCTTGATTTCCTTTAATTCCACAGCAAAATGCCAGCAATCGCCGTAATCAAAAAGAAAATGCATCTTATCGCCCGAGTTCTTAAAAACCTGCGAAATCTTTGTGTTTTTGACGCCTTTGGCCCAAGACCTTGAGCGTTCCTCGCCGAGGTCCACAAACAGCTCATAGATCTTCTTTGAGTCGTGGTATTTTTGAAAGTTATCATAAAAGCCGAAACAATGGTCAAATTGAAAACCAAAGGAATTAACAATAACCTTGGCGAAGTTATACAGGCTTTTTGTTCCGGCAATCTGAATCTTACGCAAAACCTTATCCTTAAAATCTCCTACGCCGCCGGTTCCCCAAATCCAAATGTCAAAGATATAATACTTAAGCCCACACTGCTGTCTTGGCAACACGACTGTGTGCTTTTGCGGACTGCCCATATTGTCTGAGAGCTTTAACAATCTCTCAATTCTGCCACTTAATTTATCCCATTTATCCTGGTTGCGCTCAGATTCTTCATCATTAGCACAATGGGCAACATAACCGGCAAGGTCATCCAGCTCATCAAACAGAAACTCGAGCCGAAACTTACCGCCTTCTTTAATTGCTTTTTCAAGGTTTTTGTCAGCATCAGCTCCATAAAGACAGGCCTCATGTAAAAGCTCTAATTCATTCCTATCTACCAGAAATGCTATTTTGCGGATCGGCTCACCCATATCCTCGTATTTTCTCCCCTTTACCTGTTATGTTAGGCTGTACGTAAATTTAGAATCTAAATTTACGGGTTTGAGTCCTTTGAGCCCATTAGTCGGATTTATACAAATCGCGCCAGGTTATGCGCCATTTTACCTATTTATGAGCCATAAAATATGCGCCATTTTATGCGCCACATTTCAACATTATGCGCCATATGCTTAAGCGCTATATTTTGTTCCCTTACCAATACCCTTTGCCTTTACTTGTCCCGATTCAACAAGTCCACGCAAATCACGCAATGCGGTACGCCGAGATACCTTATTAATAGCCTGGTACAGTTCGTTCGTAATAACTCTCTTCTCATTCACCATCAACCGCAACGCTTCAATCTGCCGGTCATTCAATCCTAATTGCCTCAAATCTGTCTGCCGGTGTTGGGGGATACTTGGCGCAAGATCCAAGATATTATCCCCTGGGCCGTAAAATTTCACCGCAAAGAAATCCCCCTCTTCCGAGAACTCCGGAGCAGGAAGGCCGTGTTCTTTCATGAATTTCTTCATCTTTCCTATTCCCGTGCCAAAACGCTCCATATCCATGGTTTCATGAAAAATTGCACAAATAGACTCATTACGGGTCGCGTGATGCCCTTCCAGCTTTTTTATATTAAGGCCCGGTAAAAGCCCTCCGGGATTGCGTACTTCTACTCGATCATCAAATATCGAAACCATTATAGGCGCGCCTCTGCGGTTATAATCTCGATGAGCAATAGCATTGATAACGGCTTCACGAATCGCTTCGAAGGGATATTCGGGAATATCGACACGCTTGAACTCAACGATTTTATTTGCCAATCGCGTATTGCGTTTGAAGAAGGATTCGACGTCTCCCAACATTTTATAGATATGTCCTTTTATCTCCTGCGAATCAATCGTTTCCATCCGATCTGTACCTCTGAAACGCGCGATACGGATTTCATGATGCGAAATATGTTCTGTAGGTTCTTTGCCAAAGAAAAGTAAAGCCGCGTTAGTTGGATGCAAATCGCCATTGTCTTGCTTCAAGATTTTTAGAGCATTGGCCAGAAAAGCCTTAACGGATATCTTTGGTGCGGCAACCCTCAGCTTAACAGCTCTGTTTTGAAGAAAATCTTTTACAGCATTCTCGTCAATGGCGTCGTATCCAAGGTCTTTACGGATTGCTTTATCGAAAGGCCCTTTGCTAAATTCACCTTTGTCATCTAAAAACGATATCACGCTGTTCAGAATTTGTGTCTTTAGCTCATCGATATTACGAAACCGCTTATAAATAAAGGACGCCTTAATATCTTTCAAGAAATTTTGAGTATCACGATCTCTTTTCTTATCATCAGAAGAAGCGCCTTTAATGAAAGCGAGTATTTCCCCCTTGGATTTCGCCTTCAGGAAATGCCTGAATTCACGTTCGGTGGCGGATAGCCCATCTTTGCCCTTATCTCCGTATCTGTTGGCTATTATGCAGACGTACACATCGCTATCCGTGACGTTCTTAAGATACGTTGTAACTGCGGATTTCCCTTTGGCAGGCAGATCCTCGAATAGGAAAACATCAAAGAAACCACACAATGTGGCGTTCCCGGTAATAACTTCTTTAACGGCAAATCGCTCGTCTCTTAGTTCTTTCTGATTGGCGCTGACAAATATTTTATATTTCATCTTTAATGTCCTCTCTCATGACAAAGCTTCCAGTATTGGCTTTAAGATACTATCAACGCGGCAAATCTTGGCATAATGCATGATTTCTTTGGGTTTTATATTTTTTTCGGTAACAGCGATTTTAAGCGCTTCTCTGGCGACATCCGCGCCTATTTTATTGCGAAATTTAAAACAATCGGCAACCGTTTTGGCAAGACTGTATACTTTTATTTTATAACCTTCAATTTCGCGTTGTTCAATCCCTGCCTTCCATGCATTAGTCGCGAAGCGGTAAAATCTCACGGGAGGATATTTAATTCTATTGGCATGCGTTTTCTGTGGAATAGCAAGGTCTACCCGCTTAGGAATTTCAGTTGTCGCTTCGTGGAAAGCAAGAGCGGAAAGAAGACAAATTACCCCTCTTGGCGACTGAAGCGCCGCCGCGACAAGATCCGGATGAGAACCAAAGGTGTAGTGGGTTAGACGATAAAGCCCGCGGGCAATTTTTTCGACTTCCTTTTCTTTCTCAAGCGAAATAAGCGAATCGGGGTGAAATCCGGCTTTGAGAATATCGGTGAAACGAACCACCCCCCCATGATCCTTAAGAAAACTTACAAGCTCCTGCGTTCTTGTGCTCATTTAGCCTCCGTATAATATCTTACTATTTGTAAATAAGTATATATATTTTATACGATTATGTCAACGATTTTTTTAAAGGGGGGAGCGCGGAGCCTGCCTTTAGGTATTGTGACTGCTGGGTGGGTGGGGTAGCCAACCACCTCTGCTACCAAGAAAGATTCGGCTTCCCCGCCCGCAACTCCTGATAAAGTTGCGGGCGGGGGTGGACTCGACCGAGCAAAAATCAAACACCTTTTAAAAATTTTTCCCTCGACTGCGCTCGGGATAAATTGGCCGCCAAAAAAATACAGGATTTTTGCGAGGAAGAGGACGCAAAGTGTTTGCCGCATTTTGCCCCCACCCAAAATTCGCCAAACACGAAAAGCCGAATCGAACACGCTTACGCATTAGCTTGAAGCCCCGCCCCATCGGGGCGCCAAGTGAGGCCTGCGCCCACGCAGGCCGAACGGTGCACGGGGAGATACGGGAGCGCCGGCCCAGGCG
>PEWV01000078.1:0-297 GCA_002780005.1 Candidatus Aquitaenariimonas noxiae
AGTTTCCGCGTCTCTGCGATGAATTGGTATCTTGTGAAACAAAGAAGATAGTCGAAAGGATAGTGAATGAAATAAGGAGTTACATAGAGCTTTCGCCTTCAAAGCCAGGTGGAGAGGTTCTGTATAAATTCGTTACAGATTCAGGTTATATCTCTCAGCTTCTCTCTGAAGGGTCTGTGATAAACGAAAAGAGGATTGAGAACATCACCAAGTTTTTTGAGATAATTAGAAGAAGTGAGCCACTCTTAAGATATAACCGTATCCCTGAGTTTGTTAAACACCTTGACTTGCTTATGG
>PEWV01000078.1:370-25677 GCA_002780005.1 Candidatus Aquitaenariimonas noxiae
GGCAAAGGGCCTGGAGGCTCCGGTCGTTATCCTGGCTGATCCGCTGGGAGTTGCGGGTGACTATGATCCTTTATTGCATGTGAAACGGACCAAAAACAAATCGGTGGGATATTTCGGCATAACAAGATCTATCGGCGAATATGCGAGCGATCTTTTAGCTATGCCGAGAAATTGGGAAGACCATACCAGGGAGGAAAAGGCATACGAATCTGCTGAAGAAAAGAGGCTCGATTATGTGGCTGTTACAAGGGCAAAAAATATTTTAGTTATAACTACCTATCATGAAGGAAATAAAAAAAAGGCATGGGAACTGTTTTTCAAATATTTGAAGGATATGCCAAAACTGGCGATTAAGAAATTAATTGAGCCCAGAAAAAGGCGAAGCATTGCGATTAGCGAAAAGGAGTGGGAGAAAGAGAAAAAGAAGATAGAGGAGGGTATTCTTAAGGTATGCGAAGAGTCATATCACCGTGCCAGCGTAACAGGCATAGTCGAATCGCCTGAGATTTTTGCCGGCGAGGGCAAGGAAGGATTGATTTGGGGAGGAATAGTTCACAAGGCGTTGGAGGCGTGCGGCAAAGGGAAGAGAGGCAAGGTAGAATCTCTTGCTAAGAACTGGATGGTGGAAGAAGGCAAGCCTTTAGGAGACCTCAAAAAACTACTTGGTCTTGTGGATGGCATCATGAAGAGTGATATGTGGAAACGTATGCTTAAGTCCGAAGAGAGATATTTTGAATTACCGTTCTCCGCGCTGAATCCTGGTGATACCGTTATAAAAGGCGTTATGGATATGATATTTAAAGAGACGGACGGTTGGGTTATAGTTGATTACAAGACCGACGATTTTGATAAATATTCGAAGCGTAAAGAAGCCTACGAAAACCAGCTTAAAATGTACGCGGAATTATGGGAAAAGATGACCGGCGAGAAAGTTAAAGAAAGGTTGCTGTGCAAAGTTAATTATTAATGAGTTTAAAAAGTAGACGCTTTATATAACAATATATATGGTGTAGGGTTGATTAAAAAATAGGGACACATCCCATTTTCATAAATAGGATTTGAAAGAAAAAATAATGAACAAAAAAAATGCCAGCGCTACCGTAACAGTAGAAAAATATGCCCTTAAGATATTTTCAATAGCAAATCAAATTACGGAAGTTGAGAAGTTAATTGAAGACAGAAAGGGAATACGGGCATATTCTGCAGCTAATACCGATAAAATCATTGTAGATACAATTCTAAAGCTACAAAATGCCAAGATAGAATTGCAAGCGGCTTTAGATTGCTTCTTGAAAATATCTAGATAGCTTACTTTATCAGCTGGATAAAAAATAGGGACGCATGTTACCTTAGGAAGAGCGCAACAATATGCCAGATCCAGATTTTTTTGACTTCATGATCGAAGGTGGCGATGATCTGCAGAATAGTGAAGCATGCCCTCATTGTGGGAATGTAATTTATCTAGACCAAAAGATTGAATGGATTGACAAAGACAAAAGAATTGCCAAATGCCCTAATTGTGGTGGCGAAGTGAAGATTGATGGATAAACAAGAACAAATCAAAGAGTGGTTGCGATTATATGGCTGGCAGATAGGTGAGGAAGAGCACAAAAAATATGAACAATGTGAAAACAAAATTAGTAATTCCCAAAAAACTTCAACAAAATTGGATTATTAACAAGCATAATATACTGAATACTAGTATGGCGCAAGGTATTCCGATATTCAAATTCAGTTATCAGCCAGACTCAGGCCAATTTCTATTTGCCGAAGCGCCTATGCGTCATAATATTATGATTAAAGTTTATGGTAATCACACATTTGATGAATATATAAGAGGCATATATTTCAAAGAAAAAAAGATCGTATATTTACGCGGCCATGAACGGGAAGATTGGTTGAAAGGAACAAAAAAGATGCTCAGGTCGCACGGTGTTCCAAAAACCATAAAGATAGTTTGGGGAGAAAAGGTCGCACGGAAGCTAGCAGCAGATTTGGAGGGTTTGTAATGTCTAGAAAGAAAAAATATAACTTTAGTTCCCGGCCAAAAAGTTATTGGTCACTAGAGGCAGCCGATACTCTTGTGTTTGCCAACATAAAAGGAGAACAAAGGAAACGGTTTATAAAATCAATAGCAGAAGAAGGTAATATCGAAAAATTAGAATCATTTATGCTTTCCGATACATTGACTGACGAGGAGCGTAAAGCGATAGGGCGCATTCATCCAATGTTCATGGGTGGAGAGTATTTGCCGGATTATAAGTCTAATGAAGTTGAAATAGCGCGCATCTCATATGCGTCTACGATGGGAGATGTTGTGAGTATTCGTGCAAAATTCAAAAAAGGAATGATTAAATATCGAATTGTAGATGATTTTGAACTTAACCCACCACTTAAATATAGCTTTACACCAAGACAGTCAAAGAAGCCTCTCTCCCCTGGGGAATTGATCAAATTTATCAATAGTATAAAAAGTGATGGAAATGACGAATGCCCCGGGTTAATAGATGATAGTAGAAATTTTCACGTTAAAGAAGGCACACAGCCGCAAGATATGATTGGTTTTATCACCGTGTCGTCTGTCTTTTATCCCGATTTAGAGAATTACTATAAAGACCAAGAGAAAGAATGGTTGATACAGCAAAAGGAACGAAAGCATAAAGAGTGCGTGGAAGAGGAAAAGAAAGAAATGATGCATCAAATAAAAATCTAGGGACAGGTTCGACGCCAATCCTGGACCTGTCCCTCAATATATCCCAGACCTGTCCCCTAAAGCACCAAATCATCAAGTAAAGCATTAGGTTGCCCAAGGATTCTGACAGAGTAACTACTCCATTGGTAATCTTCAGGTCTGGCCACTATATTTGCCCGAACAGGGTTGTATTCTACATAGCTAAGACAGTTGATAAGATATTGATCTTTTTGCATCACAAAACTTTTATATCTTCCTTCCCATAAATGGCCTGGTTTGTTATATTTAAATCCGAAATATTGCGCATATGATAGGTTTATACCGTGCATAGCATTGCTTAATTTATTGGATTGCATCACGAGGTGGGTATGATTGGTCATAAGGCACCACCCATATAGCTTAAAACCATACTTTGCTTTATATTTAATTAGTAGTTTTAAGTACTTTTTGAGATCATCACTGTCTTTAAAGATAGTTTCTTTACCATTTCCCCTGTTAATAATATGGTAACAGGATCCCTCTAATATTAATCTGGCTTGTCTTGGCATGGTTAGCACCTCCCTCATTATACATGACACCAAAAGTAGGCATTTTCTTTCAAATTATTTTAAAAAAAAGCAGCATGCCCGGGATAGTTAAAAAGACACTTCTGAGATTGTAAAAGGGACAGTTCGGAGTTATAATAAGGGACAAGTCTGGGATTATAGTGGGACCTGTCCCTCAATGTTCAATGTTATAATAAGGGACAAGTCTGGGATTATAGTGGGACCTGTCCCTCAATGTTACAATATTTTCGCATTGTTTTTCCTTTCTATGAAACGTATAAAGTTTTGATAATTTTAAGTTGACAATATATTCATAGTGTACCATAATATAGGACAGTTGAACCATATTATGGAACGTTAACCAATGAGGTCGCATATGCTAATACCCTTACAGAGAAAAAAGATAATAGAAGTCTTTATGAGTGATCCCGCGAAGGAGATCCACTTGCGGGAGATTTCCCGGCTTTCAAAAGTCTCATTAAATAATGTTAACGATACTATGCGGCAATTTGTAAAAGAAGACTTATTTAAAAGACGCGAAATCTCGAATATGTCTTTATTCAAGCCGAATCTTAATAGCGAAGACTTGCTTAAACTTTTCGAATATATGGAGCTAAAAAGAAAAAAAGAATTCTATAGCAAAAATAAAAGCATTGCTCGTCTCTTAGAAAAATACACTGCCAATGTTATTGAACTATCAAAAAGACAAATCCAGCTTGTAATTCTTTTTGGGTCGGTGGCTAGAGGTGAATGGGTTAAGGGCAGCGATATAGACATATTGGCTGTCAGCTCAAATAAAGATAGTGATTCTATTAATATTTTAAATAAAGCTAAAATAGACGTAAGTCCTCTTTTAGAAATTCGCCCAATTTCTACGACGATAGAAAAATTCACAGAAGGCCTCAGGAAAAAGACTGAGTTCTATCGCGAGTTATGGAGCGACAGAATCGTTCTTTATAGTGAGTCATTATTCTGGCAATTAGTTAGAGAGGGGAATGAATAAATGACAAAAGATATAGAAAAAATATTACATGGATGTTTCCATCCAAAAGAAGGCCGGCCAAATCTCCATAAGGTACCGGTTAATATAGAAAGGGCAAGACATCATATCGACAAGGCTCATAAAAACTTGCGGGCGATGAAGATAATGTTTGAAAACGATCTATTTGATTGGACAATTATCTGCGGATATTACGCAATGTATCATGCTGTCTTGGCGGCTTTGTTTAAGATAGGTATCCGCGCTATGACTCATTATTGCGCCATAGCGGCGTTTAAAGAGTTCTATGTCAGGAGAGGTAAAGTAAAGCCTGAATATATTACCTATATCAAAAGGGCGAAGCTACTCGAACAAAAATACGCCAATACCCTGGAAAAAGCACAAGGAGACCGGGTCGTAGAGCAATATGGAGTCGAAGTGCTTACAAATAACGATGCCGAATGGATATTAGAGGACGCGAAAGATTTTGTTCTCAAAATAGAAGAAGTATTGGCGGAGTAAGGTGGTAAATATAGCCCGGCAAATTATACGCTATCGTATAGAATGTCATGATAAATTACAATTTACATGCGGAGATCTTACGGCTCCATCGCTCAGCGCTATCCGAAAATTTCTTTATCCGAAGAAGGGTTTTTGATCTTAGAGGCTCAAAATGGCTCAAAGAAAAGTAGGGATGAGCTTATTCTTCGCCACATTAGTTTTTTAGCTTTTAGAATTCGTAGAATAATATTCCCTTCCTTAGTCCAGCGGTTCGGGGATGACTTACTTGGAGAAGTTATACTGATCGTTTATAAGAAGATTGAAAGCTACGATCTTAATTACCGTGATAAGCAAGGAAACCCTCATCCCGTTAAGTTCATGTCTTACATCTGGAAACGGATAGATGGATTTATAATAGATTCATTAAAAAAAGAAATGAGGGAGCCGGCTTCCTATAAAGATATAGAAGATGTAGCACAAATGTGTGCTAAAACTACCAAGGATATTAGAAAAGTCAGGAAGATTTAAATTTGTCCACCTCTCCAGGGTGGACAAATTCTATCTCTTTATCTCTCAAATAGTTACGTTGATATCATCTCCAAAAAGGTGGACAAAAAAGGACAATTTAGCGTATAACGCTACCTCTATAGAGCGCTATTTTCTTGATATTCGCCAAAACTGCTATATAATAGAGTTTGTAAATTGACAGATACATTTAACTCTATGACACGTTGACGGAGCCATTCTGCTTCGCCCTTCAACGGGCAGGCGACGGTAGGGCTTCGCGACCTAAAAAGTCGGCAGCTCTTTAGTTAATCTCTTACGCCTCCTTCATTCGTCAATTGCGAGGACTATCTTTCTTCCCACCCAAATGCTTCTTGTATAACATTCTACGGGGGGGGTATAATTAAACAAAGTATCTACGGTAACGGATATTCTCATATTTTTAATTGAAAATGTTACTATTTTTTGTTAAAATGAAACAAGGTAAGCTGAAAATCGCCGTATTTTCAAGAGATTGTTGTGCAAAGGGAGGATAGCAGTGTTTGATGAAAAAGAATTAAATTATTTTACTTTAAGGAAACAGATTAAAGAGATCGTTAATAATAAGTCGGGATTAAAGGAAATTAGGCTTGCCATTTTAGGAGATAATAATACTAATTATTTTACAGAAATTCTCAAGGTAATATTTTATAAATTAGGATTTTACTTAGAAGTATTCGAATCTCACTATGATACCATTTCTCAACAGGTGCTTGATGAGAATTCAGATCTCTATAAATTCAGACCTAGATATGTATTGCTTTATACCGCTAGTAATTATTTAAAGAAAAAGCTATTAGACACCGAGGAAAAAGAACGTTCGACATTCGCTGTTAAATACATTGAGTTTCTCATTTCTATCTGGGATAAAATAAACAATAGCCTTCAATGTTATATCATACAGAATAATTTTGAAATTCCTTTGGAACGATATTTCGGAAATTATTCACTAAAAGTGCAGGATTCTGTATCAAATATATTCCTGGGCATAAATAGGAGCATAATTGAATCGTCAATTAAAAGAAATAAAATTTTAATTAACGACATTGAATATCTTTCCTCTTACCATGGTAAAAAATATTGGGATGATGATAAGCTTTGGATTTCTGCGAAGACGATTTGCCCAATGGAATTTCTACCTTCCATTGCAATGAATATAGCTCAGATTGTAATGAGTTGCGAAGGTAAATCTAAGAAATGTTTAATTCTCGATCTTGATAACACGTTATGGGGAGGCGTAATCGGTGATGATGGGATTGAAAAAATAGAAATCGGAAATCTCGGCATCGGAGAGGCCTTTAGTACTTTTCAGCGGTATTTAAAAGAACTTAAAAAAAGGGGCATTATCTTGGCGATATGCAGCAGGAATGAATTTGAAATTGCTGTCGAGCCATTCAGAAAACATCCTGATATGGTTTTAAGAGAAGATGATATAGCAGTTTTTGTTGCCAACTGGGAGTCTAAAGCAAAAAATATTGAGTATATCAGTAACGTTTTGAACATTGGAATAGATTCTATTGTTTTTATCGATGATTCGGTTTTTGAGAGAAATTTAATAAAGCACATTTATCCGGAAATATTAGTACCTGACATGCCGGAGGATCCGGCTGAATTTGTTAAACACCTAAATCAATTGAATCTTTTTGAAACAATTTCTTACACGGATGAAGATAAAAAACGAGCTATTTATTATAGAGACGATAGGCTCCGCAACGAAGAAAAAAAATATTTTACTAATATTGATGATTATCTTAAAAGTCTTACAATGGTAGCGGAATTTAAAAGAATTGAAGAGGTAACTTTGCCGAGAATCAGCCAATTAATTCAACGGACTAATCAGTTTAATCTGACTACTAAACGATATTCCGAAAAAGAGCTCGTAGATATGCTATACAATGAAAATATGTACTCTTTATATGTAACCTTAAAGGATAAATTTGGAGATAATGGTATTGTAGCTGTTCTCATAGCGAAAAGGGAAAAAGAAATTCTCGTAATCGATACTTGGCTGATGAGCTGTCGTGTATTCTCGCGCGGGGTAGAGTATTTTACTATGAATGAGTTCGTGAAATTTGCAAGAGACAAAGGATTCAGGATAATGGAAGGGGTATATATTCCTACAAAGAAAAATAAGATCGTTTCAAACTTATATAAAGGAATGCAATTTACTTTGTCAGAAAGCAAGGCAGACGGATCGGCAATTTGGCGCTTAGACACTTTGGAATTCAATAACTTTCCTGTTTTTATCAATAAATTATAGCAATATGAAAAAAGACGACATCAGAATTGTTGTAAATGAAATTTTTAGAGAAATTTTTAATGACACTTCAATCAATATTCAGGATAATATGACAGCAAATGATATTGAGGGATGGGATTCTTTGGCTCATATTATAATGATTGCCGCGATAGAAAAAAAAATTAATATTAAATTCACACTTAAAGAAGTTATGTTATTGAACAACATATCTGATTTATTATTGTGCGTAGAGAAAAAACTGGAAACTAGACACTAAAGTATGTTTTTGAATTCTCTCGATTACTTCTTTTTTTTGACGCTTGCGGTTATTCTCTATTACCTATTCCCCTTTAAAATCCGATGGATATTTTTGGTAATAACAAGTTATTATTTCTGTTACAATATTAGCGTTCTTTTTTTATTGCCTTTAATGCTCCTTACCGTATTAACTTTTTTCGGAGGGCTATTAATATTTCATATAAAAAAGAACACCGAAAAGAAATTTATTTTTATTTTTTTTGTAGGTTTCGCTATTACCATATTGTTTCTTTTCAAATACTGCAATCTTATAGAAAAACTATCGCCACTTTTACCTACCGATTCTTTTCTCAAACTCCCACCATATTATGCTAACATTCTGCTCCCCATCGGTATTTCTTACTATAGCTTTCAGGCGCTTTCTTATCTGACGGATATCTATATTGGGAAAGTAGTGCCTGAAAAAAATTTCGGCATATTTAGTTTATATCTATCTTTCTTCCCCAAATTTTTACAAGGACCCATCGAAAGGGCAGGCATTCTTATTCCGCAATTTCGACTTAAGCGCCGCTTTAATTATAATTATTTTATATCTGGGTCGAAATTAATACTTTTCGGGTTATTCAAAAAGGTCGTTATTGCAGATAGACTTTCTCCATATGTAGAAAGGGTATTTTCGGACGTTTCATCTTACCATGGTTTAACCTTAGGTGTTGTTGTTGTCTTTTTTGCAATTCAAATGTATGCAGATTTTTCAGGCTATACAGATATGGCCCTGGGTAGCGCAACTTTCTTTGGAATTGATCTGACCGATAACTTTAACTGTCCTTATTTAGCGAAGAATATTCAAGACTTTTGGCGACGTTGGCATATAACTCTTTCTTCGTGGGTTAGAGATTACATATACATACCTCTTAGTTTTATGACAAGAAGTTTTGGATATATAGGTTTTACAGCCTCTCTTATTAGTGCATTTTTAATTTTAGGGCTATGGCACGGAGCGGCAAAAGGATATATAATTTTCGGTTTCATCCATGGTATATTTTTTTCGATCTCAGCATTGACCCAAAAACAAAGAGATTCTTTCTGGAAACAGTATAAAGTAATAACCCCTGTAAAAACTTTTTTTGAACGCCTAATAGTTCTCAGTATAGTTTTGTTTTCTTTTGTTTTTTTTAGAGCTAAATCTGTGTCAGATAGTTTTTATATAATAGGGCATTTTTTCGATTTCTCTAATACCCTTTTTGATTTCCGGCCTTATTCCAAATTTTTACTAAACACAATATTAATTTTGTCATTTTTCGTTCTAGAATATTTTATCAAGGTTAGACAAACGCGCGAAACGCAGCCATGGTTAAAAAATATATTGTATATCTACATTATCTTCTCAGTCATATTATATGGAAAGATCGCAAATGAATTTATCTACATTGCTTTTTAGAAAAAAGGCAGCTACATTGGGAAAATTCTTCGGTATTTTTTCAGCAATGTATATAATTTTATTGGCAATCTCTATGTATACATTGCCCCGGGTAGACCTTTATTTTGCAAAAAGAACCATAATATCTAATTTTAAAGAATATAATACTATAGCTTTGGGCACATGCACTTTGCTTCACAGTGTTATTCCTACCGAGTTAGATAAAATAGAAGGAGTGCGTGCCTACAATTTAAGTAGGAATGGCATATCGAACGTCCTGGCTTACTATATACTTAAAGATAATATAAGAAAAGGCAATATCCCCAGCATATTAATATATTCCGGTACCTACAACTCTTTTTCAGCTGTCGAAACAGAGAAAAGCATATTATTCGATCTATCTTGGGAAACAGTGTTGTCATACTTTAAAGATCTTAAAGTTTCTTATAAAGCGAGAGTAGAAGATTTTTTATTGTATTCACAATATTCTTTATTTAGATATAGACAATTCTTTGAAGATGCCTTTGCGTTTATTCTTCGCAGCCAAAAAATAAGAAACGATAATCATATCTATATTAAAGGCGCGCAGCTTATTAATGAAACTTTATCGACTTCAGGAGTAGTTTTGGATGCTCAAAGGAAGGGTTTCATCAATGATAGCAAGATTATTCCGCAGGAGATAATTTTTTTAAAAAAAATATTTAAATTATGCAAAGACAATAAGGTTGACTGTGTTGTAATAGAGATTCCGAATTATAGCGAACTTAATAGGTTTTTGGAGCGGAATGGTAAAAATACCGCAGTGCCTATTATAGAGAAACTATGCAAAGAATATAGTATTAATTTCTTATCTTATAATAATACCGACAAATTTGATTTGAATAAGAAAGACTATTTTTCTTCCCCAAATAGTTTGAGTCCTCTAGGAGCAAGTATATTTTCAAAACAATTAGCGAAAGATTTAGCGATTCTCTTTTCTCGAGAATATAATAAATAAAGAAAATTTATTTTAGATTTTATGCGCAAAACGATGTTGCAAAATTACGGTTTATCAAAATAGTTTAAGAGAGAGTAAGAACCGTACTGTACGTTTTTCAGGATAATCGACTCCTTCCCGCCAGAAGGAGAAAGTTCATATTTCCTTCCATTCAAAGTTATTTCTTTCGTTTCCAGAGTAGAGATTTCTAGCATTGGCAAGTTTGAAAAAGTGTTAATGCCGATTGTGTATTTTTTAGGTTCTTTTGAGGAAATATATATGCATTCGGCGGGACATATTTTTTGTAAGCTTTTGCCATCATAATATGCCCAATATGCAATCATATCGTCCATATCAATTAATACCGGTCTTGGAAAATATGTCATATAGATACTTAAATATTTATTCGCTGATACAAACTTAATGTCATATTTTTTTTCAGAAAAGAAATTAACGGAATATATTTTTTCAAAGAATCTTTCGGGTGGCAATATGTACTTACTAAAGCCCCATTAGGCAGGGTTTCAATATCTTTTTCGATTTTTTTTATAAACCCAAACGGATCGTATTCTGAAACATCAAAAATAAGCGGTAGTTCCAGGATCCCCCTGTCGATCTCAAGGCCATTGTATTCAAATTCGCAACCTTTACTTATTGAGCTGTAGTAAGGTGAAGGGGCGTTGGGCCCTTTTATTTTTGCGATCACATTGTGCTTGTCGAATTCAAATTTAGTATTATAAATAACAGTAGCGTCTGCCAAAACGCCCATTTCTTTCATATAAAATTCTGTAAGTCCTTTTAACGGCACATTCCATCCGTGTCTGGTTATGCGCGGATAAGGCAATCCTTGTGACATGAAATCTTTTTTTGTCTCTATAAGGAACGCTTTGCACCATTGTGGGTCATCGAAATGTGCGGTCCAATTTTTCTCGTTATAGCTATATTGAGCACTAAAAGAAGCGATAAGGAACGTCGTAGTTACTATGCAAAAGAAAATTGTAACGGTAGCAAAGAGGATGTTGCGTTTTTTCAAAGAAAGCAAGCCAGATGCAACTAATATAAAAATTAGAGCAAGAAAAAAATGCCTATCTCTGAAATAAACTTTGATGCCAAGAATATTTGACATAGCGGAATTAATTTTTGTATGTATTTGATACCAGTTTATTGCTTTGTCTATTTTTTGCAGTAAAGCATTTCCAGTATAATTAATAGCGTGAAAATGATGAAATAGATAGTTGGAAGAAAGGTCATATTTATTTTTTATGACATCGAGAAGGATTCCTTCTTGGTTTAGTTCACCATTTTCCCATCCAAGATTTACCGGGTACTTGTTACTTTCAAACCAACGCAAACCATCCGGTTCGGGAAGTCCCGACGCACCCACGTCATCGATATAAATTGTAAAGTATAGCTCTTTATTATTTTGTTTTAAGTAAAAAGCGTCTTCGCACAACAATGTTCCGTCGCGATTAAATAATCGCACAAGATATTTATTCCAATTTTGTGAAAGAAAACCCTTGTCGGACGTGTTAGAAAACGCTGCGAAACATTTTTGTTCATTTTGAGTTATTTTAGAAACAAACTCCGGATGATATGCTTTTCCGGTCGGCGAAGTTACAGTAAGAAAGTTATTTTTTGAATTTGTAATGCCGTTGACTTCGATCGCAACCGTATCACCGCAATTAATTTCTTTAGGGGTAATATTTACATAGATATTATCAGCAAGCGCTGCGCAGTTGATTAAAAAAAGTATTTGTAGCGGCAAGAAAAGAAGTAGAATAAGCTTTTTTTTATTATTTTGATAATTCACGGCAATCCCTTAATAATGATATGGCAAATTTCCGTTTACATTCTATTCATCTTCTTTATGCTAACACAAGGGCGGAGTGGATTCAATCAAAAAAAGCGAACCAAATCTTTATGCTTTGGTAATTTAGTCGCAAAAACCGCCAAATCACTTTGATTTTGAAAGATATGTTTAAAAAGTAGGCAGGGGCCTAATAGGAAACAGCTCCTCTTTTCAGAGGTGTCGCTTCGCGACCTAAAAACTCGAGGCGAAGTGTCCTGAGCGAAAAGCGAAGCAGAACAGAATTTGCCGAAGCACCTAAAAAAGCCCATCGTCAATCCGGTGGGCTTTTTTATTGTTAATTTTCCTAAGCGGCGTTATAATATTCTGCGGATAAAGGGGTTATGCGGCAAGATGATATCACTCTGGGGAACGTCCCCAATATTCTCGGAATGTTGACGGAAAAAAAGGAGGCTCGTAATGGGAGATAAAGGCAAGAAAGATAAGGATAAACACAATAAACAAGTAAACGTAGCAAAAAACACAAAAAACGAAGCAAACAAGAAAAAACAAGAAAAAGCATACTAATAGAAAAAAGAGTGGCTTTGTGAATTATTCGGTGGCGGTTCTCGCAATAACTTTAGACATACAATTCGGGACTTGCCACCAATCTCTCTGTCTTTTGCAAATTTAGCCAGTTGCGAAACTCGTCCAATAAGGGGAGTTTGACTTTCTAACCCTCTGCGATAGAATATATTGCAGAGGGTTTCTTATTTTAGTTTTTTTAACAAGGAGGTGTAAGATGTTTATTTTTGCTTTAATGTTGCTTGTAGTGGGATTAGTTATTATGCCTTTAATCGGTAAATTTAAGAACAAAGCGGAGGGTTGCGATTATTCCGGAACAGCCCGTAGCTTCGGTATTGTAGCAATAGTCCTAGCAGCTATTTTAATATTTGCAAGTTTTATCCGCGTAGTTCCTGCAGGACACGTTGGGGTTGTGGATGTTTTTGGTAGCGTTAATATGCAAGAACGCAAGGCAGGCATTAACTTAGTAAATCCATTTGCAAATGTCGTTATGATAGATATACAAACTCAGGAAGAAAAAGAATTGATGCCAGTTCCTTCCAAAGAAGGATTGACCCTTACTATTGAAATATCTATTTTATACCGACTTAGCCCGGATAAAGCAGCTACTATTTATAAAACCGTTGGTACAGATTATGATGAAGTTGCCGTAAAACCGCAATTCCGTTCAGCTACAAGAGAGGCAACCGTGTTTTATGAGGCGAAGGCTCTTTATACTTCTGGCCGTGATGAGATAACCGCTAAAATACAAACTGACCTTGAGAAAATGCTTTTAGAGCGTGGGGTAATTTTAGAGAAAGTGCTGCTTCGCGCCGTAACTTTACCACAAACTGTATCTATTGCGATAGAGCAGAAACTAAAAGCCGAGCAGGAATCAGAGCAGATGAAGTTCGTATTGACTAAAGAAAGTCAAGAGGCAGAGCGTAAGATTATCGAGGCTAAAGATATCGCAGAGGCACAAGCAATAATCAATAAGACATTAACACAAGCCTACTTACAGCATGAGGCTATACAGGCTCAAATGAAGATGGCTGCAAGTCAAAATCATACGATTGTCTATATTCCAAGCGGAGATAATGGAATACCTTTAGTAAGAACAGTTAATAACGAATAACCCGACCCAAAGTAAAGGAGCAGTTTAAATAACCAAAGCCACTAAAACATAACCCTATGCGAGTAAAATATGTTTTGTAGGGTTTTGTTTTGGAGTAAAATTAAATCGTGGATAAAGGGAAATCTTGTGAAACTGCGAAAAAATGCTGGCATTGTAAGAAAACCGGCGATGAGGTCTCGTTAAAAGAAATTGAATTGTGTTCGGATGGTCTTGACATATTCCATAATCCCAAATATAATTTCTTCGCCTCCTTACTCATGCATCCTATCCTCTTTTCAGAGGTGTCGCTTCGCGACCTAAAAACTTAAGGTGAAGTCGCCGAGTCCTCGCTGTAATTTAATTGTTGCTTTTGTTGCGCAGAGTTATAATAGGGAGTAGCTTTAATCTTGATTTTAGGGACACTTTGTGCTTAACTTCCAGGGCGGATACGGCTAAGAAAATTCGGCATGTTTAAACCAGGTTAGGTATGCAAAATGATTAATGTTTCAAAGGCCGGCATAAAAGTCGGGCCATCTAAAACAAAGACGTATAAAAATGATTCATTTGATGTGTATTGGAACGGGGTAATATATATCCCCGGGAAACCGGTAGGCCTGCCTTCAATAATCGAGTTTATTAATAAATTATTAAACCAGGATATCGCGGAAATTTGTGCTTTGCTATATGGTGTTTTCTTCATGGTGGTGCAGGATAAAACAAGGAATATTACCTATGCTTTTATCGATAACAGCGGGTTATTTAAAGCATATTTCTCTACAACAGAAATTTCCGATTCTTTTTTAGATTTAATCAAAAGGAAAGCCATTGGCGATATATCACCTGAATGTATTGTGGAGTTTTTGTGTTTTGGGAACCTATACTGCAACAAGACATTTTTTGATGATATAAAAAAGATTAAAGATAATGAGATTATGGTTCTTAATTCTAAAGGTGTCTTTGAGGTTCGGGACAAAAAAATTGGAAAAATATCCGATGAATCAAAGTGCGAGATTCTAAGTTTTTTAAAAAATTGTTGCGAATCTTTCCGCGACGAACAATTAAGCGTTGACTTAACAGGAGGAGCTGATACAAGGTTTATTGCCGCTCTGCTTTCTTATTTTGGGATGAATTTTGAAGTGGCAATATCAGGTACAGAAGGTAACACAGATATAAAAGTTGCGCTTGAAGTTGCTAAGTTATTGAACCGAAATATTTATGTTACCCAACATACGATAGATACGCTGGAACAAGACATAGAAAAGCTTTTCATATATAATGATGGGTTGGCAAATATCCTTACTTATCACCGTGTTTCGCAATTTCAGAATGACCGTCTTCAGCGAGGAGTTACCTTAGGGCTTTCAGGAGCAGGAGGCGAGCTTTTTAAAGATTCTTGGTGGTTGCAGGATTTTCCTTTTTATAATTCTTCAAGAATTCGCATAGAACGTTTATTTGAAAGATGCATAAGGAAGACCTTTTTCCCGCATATTTTATTATCAGAGAGATTGGCCGACCTTAGTAAAGGATTGGAAAGAAAATTTATTGACTTGCTAAATTTATACCGCTTAAACTCTAATACTCAGACATACGATAATATATATTACCATTTCAGAGCGCAGGAAGCTATCGGAAGGTTTCTTACTAATACTAATAATTATTTTATACCTTTTTATACACCATTATTGGAATTGGATCTTGCGAGGTTGAGCTTTAATCTAAAACGGCGGGAAAGGTTCAATAATATGTTTCATCGTAATTGGATCACTTTTTCAAATCTAAAAGTCGCGAGATTGAAAACAAATCATGGATTTACGGTATCTTCGCGAAAAGCAGATATGCTCGCAGACTTTCTTCATTACCTCTCAGATAAACAAAAGAGGCTTGTGAATAAAATAATTCCAAAAAATCCAGAGAAAATAATTCTTCAGGATGGTCCTGACAACCCACAGATGATAGGCCGTATCAGAAGAATGCAAATTACTCACGAATTAATAGGTGTTTTAAAAAAATATGGAATTTTGAATACAGCGTTAAAAATCGAGTCTGTTTCGGATTGTCATCTCGGGAGTTTAATAACTCTTGGATTATTGCTTAAAAGAATGGAAATAGGGCCATCCTACAAGGGAACGCTCTACCAGAATAAAGCTTTATAATATTCCCCTGATTTTCTCCGTCGCGCTTGCATACAAAAACCCATCTATCAACGAATTTATATTGCAGAGGGTTATTGTGTGGAGTACAATGAATTATGGCTGAATTATAATACGGCAGTTGTAAAGCATGCCGAAACAGTATGTCTAAGCAAACGGTTAAAAAATGAAATATAAGATAATAATTATAGCTGCCTTCCTTGTTGTGTCATGTGTTTTGGCGTTTTATATTTGCATGGACAACATTGTTATTGCAATGGCGCAAAGGCAGTTAAAAAGCATATGTGCCGGCAGCGTTGTCACTATAGGCCGGTGCAGAGTAAAACCTGCAACCTCGATCGTTCTTACAGATGTAGAGATAAAGGTGCCCGCGACCTATGACATCAAGATAAAAGATCTAAAAATCTCGTACAGTATTTCCTCGCTCATGAGAGGGGATATACTGAAATCTTATCTGGGAGATTCGTCTTTTAACATCAATATGGGTGACAAAGACATAACCCAGCTTAAAGGATATTTTAATCTCGGATCAGGCAAAGGCGCATTAAAGGTGAACGAGGCTCAAGTATCGGCCCTTGCGCTTACGCTGAAAGCGCGGGACGTGAATTTTTCAGGAAAGATATCGCTTGCGTTAGACCTTAAAGAAGATCGTATAAAAAATATTGACCTTAAGCTCGATTCTCTGGACGCAAAAGGGATATTACTGGAAAACGGCTATCTAAAAAGCCAGCTTACGGAAGAAAGCGCTGAATTTTATGTTCAGAGCGTAAAATACAATGGTGTTAAGATGAATGATGTATCCGGAAGCGTTTTTATCGATGACAATACGGTGTCTTTGAGATCTTTTTCGGCGAAAATTTTTAGCGGGACCGTAAACGGCAATATGAGTTACAGAATAGACAAGAACAGGGATTTTACCATTGATCTTAATGCAGCCGGACTGGACCTGAGCGCTTTTGTGAGCGAAATGAAGTTGGAAAACAAATTCCAGATGACCGGACGGTTAAACGGTAAGGCAGTATTGAGCGGGAATGGACTTATCCCCTCGGAAATCACTGGGGATTTTTCCACGGATCCGGCCGGAGGCGTTCTGGTCATCAAAGACACCCGTTTCCTTGAGAATATGGCGAAGGACTCCGGACAATCCCTTGATATATTGATGGAAAGTTTTAAGCAATACCAGTATAATATAGGCCTGATGAAGTTGTCGGTTGATAGCGGGACTCTTATAATGGATGTCGCTCTTGAAGGTGCCTCGGGTAAGCGAAATTTCAATGTAATATTGCATGATTTCTTGCCAAAGAAAGGACGAGGGTTATGAAAAAAATAAGTTTTATTGTAATGGCAGGTATTTTATTGGTAGTGGGCTGCGCTACGGTAAAGGTGCAGGCCCCGAAGGAGCCGATAAAGGTTGATATTACGATGCGGCTGGATGTGTACCAGCATGTCCAGAATGATATTGATACCATCGAAAATATTGTCACTGGCATAGATAAAGGAAGTTTTCTTGGCTATTTCGTTGGCACGGCCTATGCCCAGGATTTGAGTCCGGAAGTAGAACAAGCTGCTTTGCGGCGCAGAGATAGACGCGGCGAGCTGATCGCGCTTGAGCAGTCCGGAACGATCGGAGAAACATTTTCCGGCCTTGTTACGATAAGGGCGGCCGGTAATTATACTGCGGAACAACTTGTGCGCGATGAGAATAACGACCGTATGGTCATATATAACGCGATCGCGTCGAAAAACGGTACGTCCGTAGAAGATGTCCAGAAGTTGTATGGTGAGCGGCTTCAGAGAGATGCCTCTTCAGGTACTCCCATTGAAATAGGAAACGGTAACTGGCAGATAAAGTAGAGTACATAAAAAAATATGTTAAATGGTCCGGAAAATAAATGCCGGCGTTATCAAACTAAATTCAGCTTTGGTGCCACATCGGCCATCATTACTAATTTAGGGATCATTACCGGCTTGGATACGCTTGGCACGCCCCCAATTGAGTATTATCTCAAGTATATTAGTGGTTGCCTTAGCCGATAATATAGCTGATTCGTTTGGTATTCATATCTATCAAGAGTCCGAATGCGTCGATAATAAAGAGGTATGGTTCTCTACTTTAAGCAATTTCTTTACAAGGATATTTGTTTCATTGACATTCATTATTTTGGTGGCCGTGTTGCCGATAAATTTGGCGGTGCCGTGTTCGATCTGCTGGGGGTTGGCGTTATTAGCCATGATGAGTTACACAATAGCCAAAGATAGAAAAGTTAAGCCATATTCAATAATTTTTGAACATATCGTTATAGCTATTTTTGTAATTACCTTAAGCCATTTTATCGGTAGGTATATAATTGGTAGATTTAAAGTTGCAGCTTAAGTAATAATGAAAAGAATCACTTGGATAGATACTGCTAAAGCGTTCGGTATATTCTTAGTTATCCTCGGGCATCAAGCAATAGATCCAAATATTTTGACGTGGATATATTCATTTCGTATGCCCCTTTTCTTTTTTATTTCCGGTTATTTATTCGAACCTTCAAAATACCCGATCTTTAGCCCCTTTTGTGTAAAGAAAATCCGGACTCTTATTGTCCTGTACTTCTTTTTCGCGGCATTATCCTATTTATTTTGGTTGCTCGCCGTCCGAAAATTAGCCACTCATGGCTTTTCTTTAAATACGGATCCGCTCAAACCATTCATCGGGATATTTTATGGAATAGGCTCCGGCGGTTGGGGTGCCCCGTTAAACACGGTGCTATGGTTTTTGCCATGCTTATTCGTTACCGAGATCCTAATATGGAAATTAAATTGTTCTTTTCAAAAACAATACCTGCCGTTTGTACTTATCGGGCTTGCGAGTTTAAGTGTTCTGGTAACTATTTCCAAACTGCCAAGATTGCCGTGGAGCGTTGACGTAGCGCTCGCAGGATCGGTCTTTTACGGTCTGGGCTTCCTGTACAAGGATTTTATCGTAAAATGGATGGCTAAGAGGTACTTCATAATATCCCTGGGCGCTTTCTTTATCCTGAATCTCTGGGTAGGTTCTTTAAACGGCAGAGTAGTTGACATGAATAGTAATAATTACGGAAATATTGTTCTTTTTTATATCTCCGGCATTGCCGGGATACTTTTCTTGATCGGAATAAGCAATTTGGTCGCGCGCAATAAGCTATTTGATTTTATCGGTCAGAACACACTAGTCATTATGTGCCTGGGCGGGGTTTCGTTTCTTTTATTGAAAAGTATTATTTATTTATTCAAAGGCTCCCTTCCGGTAACATCCGGCCTTCCGGTTCTTATGGGCATAACCTATTCAGGCCTCCAAATCCTTCTCCTGATACCGGCAATTTATTTAGTAAATAAATTCTTGCCTTTTATTATCGGCCGTCAACAAAAAAGCTAATGATTACGCAGGATAATTCTATTGTCAAATCCTTTATCGAGTTATACAATCAATATAAGGATGAAAAAAAACCGAGCGTAAGTAAAAAATCAAAAGATGAAAGAGCAAAGGCAAAGAAAAAAAATAAGCATATTAGTAAAGGCAGCGATTTCATTCATAGTATCTATTTTAGTGATCATTTTTTTATTATTTAGATATACCTCGATTTTGCACAAACTATATTGTTATGAAGAGATCAATTCGCCTGCTTATAAAGAGAGAATTTTTCCTAAGCTATCGATAAGCCAGGCAGCGAATTTAGGCGGGGCGCATATTAAAGTGCCGGATACCAGGAGGAGTTCTTATTCATTCTATCCCGAGCAGAAAAAAACAGGCACCATAAGAATAGGTCTTTTTGGATGTTCATTCATAGAAGGCGCAGAGATAGCCAGTGATTATGATGTTCCATCGCTGCTTCAAGCCAGATTCAACAAGGCAGGTATTAATGATATAGAAGTAATAAACTTTGGACTCGGAGGCCGCGGAGTTGATTCAATGTGTTTGTTATGGGAATTTCTGGGGAAAAATTACGATCTCGATTATGTGGTTTTTTCCGTTTTTGCCTGGCATCGCAGAAGAGACAATAGCTTTATCTTTCCAGATGCTTATGATCCGGTACACGCGCGATATATAGTTGAAAATGGAAATCTTAAACTGATACCCGTGCTGGGAAGCTCGAGTTCCGAAGCCTGCGCGATTTACAACAGGTTAATCCCTCCGTGGAGATACATTCGATATGAAAATAAGATGCCTCTATTTTTAAAGGTTTTACTTCCTCAAGCCTTACATCAAAGAACAAATCCTTTCTATTATAAGATAGGGAAATCGAAGAAAGAGGAACAACTCGAGATTTACAGTATGTTAGTTACTAAATTGGCCAGTCAGGTTAAAAACCTGATCATTGTGGCAAATGACGACGAAATCTATAGGCTAAAAGAAAAAATCCATTCGAACAACGTATATATAATGAAAAGCTATGCGGACAGTGCTTTCAAAAATTTTCTCTATGAAGCTCCAAAAGGCCATAATAGCGCCCTGGGTAATCAAGTACGCGCGGATGAGCTCTTTTCGCTATTTATGGGTCATGGTAAGCCGACGTTTAAAATAATAGATGTGTTTTTTGATATGAACAGTAAGAAGGGCGATTTTAAACTTTCGCGATCTCCATTAAATAAGTATGATAATATCTCTATGAATATTGGCAAATACCCAGTCGCAAGTTTTTTAAAAAATCGGAATAAACCATATTGCGAAGGCCTCGGCAATGACCTTGATTTTCAAAAATCAAGAGTTTCAAGCCTGGTGTTTACATCGACCAATAATGCATTTCCATTGCCAGTTTTATTGCAACATGACGAACAGATCTATCTATCATTTAAAGTCAATGATAATTTGATCAAAATCCCTATTGGCGATATCCGCGCCTCAACCGATATAGCGGGAACGCTGATTCAAAAAACAATTTTTAATAGGCATATTTTTTCAAAAGGACCCAACTATTCAGTAGAATTTCAATATCCGGATATATCTTTAGATGCGAGAGGTAAAGTAAGCGATATTTGTGTTATTATTGGTGATAAAGTAATTTTTCAAAGGGGGTTTTCGTTTAAAGATAGAATTAAGAATTTTCTATATAGGTTGATCCTCGATAAAGAGAGAGTTTTTCTGAATATAAATACCGATGAAGTGTATTTGGCCGCAAAACCGGGGCAAGGCGTTTGTGTCGATGAACTTAAGGAAAAGGAAGGAGTAATAGATCTGGTATTGAGCAATAAGGACGGTTATGAAGAAAGATATCCAATTTTATCTTATAAAATTAATACAATAAATGCCCTGCCTTTTGACCCCATATTCCCGGATCCGATTTCTCAACAAGTTAAACAAAATGATAGTTATGAAATAAAAAACTAACAAAAATGATCGAATATGAGCTTAATAAAGTTAAAGTCTGATCTTAAGAGATGCGCCGATAAAGAAAGGGCGAAAGCATTGCAGCGGTATTTTAAGACCGGGCCGGGCGAATACGCGGAAGGCGATCGCTTTATAGGCGTTACAGCCCCTAGAATGCGCTCCGTGGCCAAAAAATTTAAAGGCATAAGTTTGAAAGAGTCTTCTCTGCTTCTAAGATCTGAGATCCACGAAGAAAGGGCGATAGCCCTTTTAATTCTTATCTTGAAATATCCAGTCTCGGATGAGACAGAGAAAAAAGAAATATATAAGATATATTTGGGCAATACCAAATACATAAACAATTGGGATCTGGTAGATATATCCGCCGAACATATTGTAGGTGCGTTCTTAAAGGATAAGAATAAAAAGCCGCTATATTGTTTGGCAACATCCAGCTCTTTATGGGAAAGAAGGATCGCTATCCTTTCGACATTTCACTATATTAAAAATAACGAATTTGGCGATACGTTAAAGATAGCCAAGATCCTCTTAAACGATCACGAAGACCTGATCCATAAGGCTGTCGGCTGGATGCTGCGGGAGGTGGGCAAGCGGGATCTCGCTCGCGAAGAAAGATTTCTTAAAAAATACTATAAGAAAATACCGAGAACTATGCTAAGATATGCTATAGAGAGATTCGCAGAGTCAAAGAGGCAGGCCTATTTAAAAGGGAAGATCTAAAAGAGAATAAAAAAGGAGGCTTAAATGACTATGTTATCAGTGTTGATCGCGATCACGATCTTGATCCTTGCTTTTTCGGTTAGGATCATCCAGCAGTATGAGACAGGGGTTGTGTTCCAGCTCGGCAAGTACTCAAGAACGCTCCAGCCGGGGTTCAATCTTATTATCCCGATAGTCGAGTGCGCGAAGGTTATCGATATGAGGATAACGACGCACGATATACCCAAACAGCAGGTCATAACCAAAGATAATGTGCCCGTATCGATAAACGGCGTTGTCTACTTTAAGGTCATGGACGCTCAAACAGCGGTCATCAAGGTCCAGAGCTACCTGTACGCGGTCTCACAATACGCCCAGGCCGCGTTGAGGGACGTAATAGGCTGCATGACGCTCGATGAACTGTTGTCGGAAAGACAGAAGATAGGCGATGAAATCGAGAACGTTATCCAAAAAGAAGCTGAGAACTGGGGCCTTCAGGTTACGGCAATTAAGCTCCAGGATGTAGACATGCCCGAGGACTTAAAAAGGATCATGTCAAGGCAAGCCGCGGCAGAAAGAGAAAAAAGGGCCACTATCACGAAGGCGGAAGGCGATAAATTAGCAGCCTTTAATCTCGCGGAAGCAGCGAAGACGATGGCTCTATCGCCCGGAGCGATGCAGCTGCGAACGCTTCAGACGATAGACGGGCTCGGGCCTAGCGCATCCAATACGGTTGTTCTTGCTGTCCCGATCGACATAATAGAGGCGGTCAAAGGATTTACGGCGAAGATCACGGAGAAAAAATCATAATTAGTATATAGTATTTAGTATATAACAAATAGGGGGCGGTACCAAAAGGACCGCCCCCTAAAAGTATCTAACATAAAACTTAGGAAAGCGATGATATCTGTAAAGAACATATATAAACGATATGGCACACGAGTGCTATTCTCGGACGCGAGCTTTGATGTCGGTGCCGGTGAAAAGATCGGGCTCGTGGGCCGTAACGGCCAGGGGAAGACCACACTATTCAGGATCCTTGCCGGCGAAGAAGAGCCCGATGAAGGCAAGGTCTTTCTCCCCAACAATTATTCCATAGGATATCTTGGCCAGCACCTTAAATTTACCAAGCCTACAGTGCTGGATGAAGGCTGCGTTGGGTTGCACCCGGAAGAGATAGGCGGCGAATGGAAGGTGAAAAAGATCCTCTCAGGGCTTGGTTTCCGTGAAGAGGATTTTAATCGCAACCCTTCTGAATTTTCCGGAGGATTCCAGATGCGTATTGCCCTGGCCAAGACCCTGGTCTCTGAGCCCAATATGCTTCTTTTGGATGAGCCTACTAACTTCCTTGATATAGTCTCGATACGATGGCTTGAGAAGTTCCTGCGGTCGTGGAAAGATGAGCTGATCGTGATAAGCCACGATAGGGATCTTGTTGATAGTGTGACGACGCACATTTTGGGGATACATCGAGGTTTGGTGCGAAAGATCAAGGGGCCGACCGGTAAATATTACGCCCAGCTTTATAAGGAAGAAGAGATATATGAGAAGAGGCGCGTAGAGGATGAGAAGAAGCGCAAGCAGATCATGGAGTACGTGAACACGTTCCGCTCGAAGGCAAGCCATGCCAAAGGCGTCCAGTCAAGCATCAAGAAGCTTGAAAAAATGGGGAAGCTGGACAAGCTTGAGGAGATCCGTACGCTTTCATTCTCGTTCAATTATGAGCCGTTCCGCTCCCGGCAGATCATGGATGTGAATGACCTTACGTTCTCATACGACGGCAGAGAGCCGTATCTGATCAACGGTTTGAGCTTTGCCGTAAATAGGCACGATAAGATCTGTGTCGTAGGTAAGAACGGTAAAGGAAAGACTACGCTCTTAAAATTACTCTCCGGCAGGCTTAAGCCTGTGAGTGGCAGCGTTAAGACGCACACCGCAGCGGTCCCGGATTATTATGAGCAGGCGAATACGGCCGATCTTAATGATGAGCTTACTGTGGAAGAGGAGATATCTCAGGGCAGGGCTTTTATCGATAAATCGCGTGTGCGCAGGATATGCGGCGCGATGATGTTTTCAGGAGACGATGCCGAAAAGAAGATCAAGGTCCTTTCCGGAGGCGAGCGCAGCCGTGTCCTTCTGGGAAAACTCCTCGTAACGCCTTCCAATATCCTTTTTCTGGATGAGCCCACGCACCATCTTGACATTGAATCCTGCCAGGCGATGATGGATGCCGTAAGAGATTTCGAGGGTGCCGCGCTTGTAGTAGCGCACGACGAACATTTTCTGAACACAGTGGCGACGAAACTCATTGTGTTTAAGAACGACAGGGTCTTTTTATACCCGGGTAATTACCGGGACTTCCTGGATAGTGTCGGGTGGGAAGAAGATGATGAGAATAAGCCTGCCGCTAAGCCGCCACACCTTCCGGGTATTGAGCCTTCTCTTTCAGAGGTCCCTCCGGCCTCGCCTAAAAGTGAGGCAGGGCGCGAGGTAAAAGGGCATAAAAGTGAAATTACAAGAAAGGCCCGCGCTGAGTTTAACGCGATGAGGTCGAAGATATTAAAGCAGCTCGAAGAAAATATCAAGAGCCTGGAGGATGAAATAGTTTCTTCAGAAGGCAGGATGGCGGCCATGAACGAGGAGCTGATGAAGTCTTCGACAAAAGGCGGCCCCGGAGCCATCCGGAGGAGTGAGCTTTCGAGAGGGTTAAAAGCCCTGGCTGACAAGATCGACTCCTGCTATTCCAAACTCGACATAGCGACGAAAGCATACAATGCCGAGAAGCGGAAATATAGTAACGAATAAATGCACCCCCCACGCTTGATAGCATAGCCACGCCCTGTTCGGTAAAGACGTAGGGCAAAACCGTAGAATGCTTCATAGTATTTAACCGGTCGCAAATTGCAACCAGTTCGTATTTCTCCCCTTGTTTTTACTCATTATAGATAGCAACTGGGACTCGCAGCTCAGACAATTTTTCCCGTGGTTTTGAACTTACTCCTCGCGGCTTCCTGTTCAGTTTTTACCTGCCCTTTCGTTCCGTCAAAATTTCTTAACGCTTTTTACTCATCAGAAATCGGGGATGGGCATAACTCACCCGCCACTGATACAGTGGCGGGTTCGGACAATGCCCATCCTTTTTGAAACCGATTTCCTCCTCGCAAAAAGCTTCCCGTCTAAACTAATATCTAGGCATGCATGTGCGGGATCCCGCCATGTGTTGCGTGAAGTCAGGTATAAGCGGGAGAAATTTTGGAACTTCACTTAAGGGCAGGCAAAAACTAGAGACTTTCCCTACAACCTACTACCTATAACCTGTTACCTTTTTTTACTGGTGACTTGGTGACTTGGTGTCGTGGTGACCTAGTGTCTTAGTGTCCTGGCGTCGTGGTGACCCCTCATTTCTCCTCCGATAGTGTAAAATATTTTGGACGGTTTTAATCTTAAAAGTTCTTTGAAATGTAAATAAAAAAGGTATATCCTCACGGTTA
>PEWV01000058.1 GCA_002780005.1 Candidatus Aquitaenariimonas noxiae
AGCGTAATAACAAAGCCATGAATATACGGCTACGGCCATAGTCCCGGCATTCTCGCTGATAAGCCTCAATGCTGCCTTATCTATCCAAAGAAAATTGCCGTCGCGCAGATCCCTGATTTCTATCTTTTCATTTCCCATGAGAAACCTGTCTTATTTCTTTTTGGGCTTTTCTTTCTTTTTCCCGCAAGGCCGGTTTGCTTCAAGCAGTTTCTGCCGGTTATACCAGCTAAGCCCCTTGTAAACCTTCTTTAATCCTTTGTTAACTTTCATAGCTCGTCGCTCCTCCTTATTCTTTCCACGGTGAATTTATCCTCACCGAGCTTTCTAGTCATTAACCCGATAAATATTTGAGCAATGTATTCGCCTACTTCGCTTGAGGCATCGATAACCGCCTTGTCGTTTGTAGCCAGATATGCCGCGTGAAGCCTTACCTTGGCCTGGCCAAAGGCGTATTCGGCAGTCTCAATGGCGCGGGCAATCTCTTTCTCAATGGTTTTCTTGCCTACCTTTTCTTGAAATTTAAACTTGCATACATCGGTCATTTCGCTTGCCTCCAATATGTGTATATCGGGTTTTCCTTTAAAATGTCGCGCCCTTTATTTCAAATAATCCTTAAGCCCTTCTTCCTCGAAAAGCTTCCTGATCCGAAGCACATCCCGGTAGATATTGCTTCTGTGTTTGCTGAAATGCTTGCAGGCTTCGTTTATACTTAATCCCTCTTCACCTAAAAGCCTGCATAGTTTTTGCTGCTGGGGAGTGAGTTTCCGGTATACCTTGGAGAGATCTATCTTAAGTTCTGTTTTAGTCTGCGGCGGAGCATCATCGCTTTCTGCGATTTTGTCTTTTAAGGCAGGCGAGTCTTCCTCATCGTTAAGAGGTTCATCCAGCGATACGCTTTCATAAATCGTCCTCCGCTTGGCTGCCCTTGCTTTTGCGGCAAGCTGGCCGAGCACATTCCCGACGACTTCGGCCATATAAGTCTTTCTTGATGCGCCGCGCTTTGGATCATATTGATCGCGGACATCCAGCCAGTGCATAAGACATCCCTGCAGCAGGTCATCGAATCCATCGCGCTCCAGCAGCTTATATCTTTTCCTGTAATCATTGATTACCTTCTTTGCAACAGCGATCTCCCAGCTTTCAAACAAGCCTCCATAATTGAGACTCATGAGACACCTCCTTTTTTATTTCTTGAGGTGTCTCAAATGAATCCCAACTAACGATATGCCTTTAAAGATGCGAAGTAAATCACGGAGGGCTCATAAATATTTGTAGAGATATCACTATTTGCGTCTCTTTACCTTCGCAAGATCGTCGATGCCGAACAACTCTCTTTCTGTTGGCTCTCTGCCTAAGATGCCGGTCAAAACTTTTATCACTGCCTCGCAGAGTTTTTTATTCCGCAATTCTCTTTCTGAAGGCGAAAGGCTTTGCGCATAAACCACCTGAATCCGGTCTCCGAACCGCTTATTAAAATTACCTTTTATTCCCCGTGCCATATTTGCCTCCTACAGATGTATATCGGTTTTTTTCTCAAAATGTCGCATGGCTATGCGACAAAACACTAAAAAATCCGATATACACATATAGGAGCTCTTGACGTCGATTCCTCTTGACTTGTAGGGGTTTTGTTATAGGGTTGGGGTGTCCAAATAACCTGAAAGGGGGTGAAACCGCATGACCGCAGAGCAGAAAAAGAAAGACAAAGAGTTTTTGCATAAACTTCATGCCAAACATTACGACAAGAAAAAATCAAAAACTCAAAAGCCGAAAGCACCGGCTGATAATTCTCCGTCACCTAAAGAAGGCATTGTCTTGGCGGCTGGCAGTACGCGCAACGAACTAATGCTGACGGCTAAGCAGCGCGGAGTTAAGAATTTCCGGGTGCTTAATAAACAAGAGCTCGCTGACGTACTCAAGAACATCGGTGATCAGAAGGTTGTTGATGCTATTGTGGCTGGGGCAGTGGCCAGATGGAAGGCTGGCTGGGGAAAAGGCAAGAAGCAGAAAACCCAGGCATAACTGTTTTACCGCCGCCATGCAGAAGAGTATCTTCTGCATGGCGGGCTGCCTGCAGTCAAAAGCGGAATAATTCTATGATTATGAATGCCAAAACAGATAATACAAATAAGAAAAAACGCTACGTAATCTACACCCGTTGTTCTACTGACGACCAGGCCCAGGGAGATTTTACAACCCTTGACGCCCAAGCCCATCACTGCAAGAATATGCTAGATGCCTTTGGATATGACCTTGCCAAGATTGGCGACAAAGGCAGAATAAACGATGACGGCTATTCCGGCAAGGATCTCAACCGGCCCGGCATCCAGATGATTATCGACCACGTACGTAAAAAAGCGCCGTTTGACGGAATAATCTTCTTCCGCCTTGACCGCTTAACCCGCAATACCCGGGACCTCTACTGGCTTATTGACCTATTCAGAGAAAAGGAAATCGATTTTGTCTCGGTAAGAGAAAACTTAGACAGCTCAACTGCTATCGGCAGGGTGGTAATTGGCATTCTTGGGATTTTGTCAGCCTTTGAGCGGGAACTCACTGGCGAGCGCGTGAAAGCTTCTGCTATCGCGCGGGTGCGCCAAGGCAAGTGGGTTGGCGGAATGCTGCCTTATGGATATAGGCTTATACCAGACGGAGAGCCTCTTCCTAACGGCCGCCAGCCGCATAAAATTGTGCTTGATGAGAAAATAGTTTCCCACCTTAAAGTTATCTGGGAGATGGCCGCGGATAACCGATCACTTACGCAGATAGGCCTTGAGCTCCATAGACGCGGGCTAAAAACTCTCAATGGCAAGGAATGGCGTAGGCAGGTCATATCGAGGATCCTAAAGAATCCTTTCTACAAAGGATACATCCAGTACAGCGGAGAATACCACAAGGGCAATCACCCGGCAATCGTCGATGAGAAGCTATGGGAGCGAGCCAACAAGATATTAAGCGCCAGGCTCCCCGGCCACAACTTCGTACAGAAAGAAAGATTCTACGAATACCTCCTCGCCGGAATTCTGCGCTGCGGCGATTGCGGAAGCCATATGGTCTGCAATTTCTCAGGAGGCCGTGACCGAAGAAAGTTCTTTTATTATGAATGCAGCCGCTCAAGACAAGCCTTGGGATGCAAAGCCAGCCGTATCTCTGCAACCACTTTTGACAAAGCTATAATCGATTATTTCAGGCGAGCAGCCAAGGACCGAAGCCTTGTCATAAAAGCCTTGGGAGATGCCATGCTTGAGTCGCAGGCAAAGCTTGAGAAGATAGATGCAGATCTCAAAGAAAAAGAGTCAAAGCTAAACGGTTTCCGGCACCAGGCCAATAAACTGCTGGAATTAGCCATGGGCAACACGGTCACCAAAGGCTCGACCTATAAAGACAAAATGACTGAATTGGAAACCGAGATCGCAAAACTGGAGGACGAGATAGACAAGCTGCAGGCGCAAAAGAGAGTTGCCAGCATAAACGCCTGTTCCGGTGAGCTCGTATACCGCAGCATGAACTTTGCCATACAACACCTCGAAGACGCTCCTCCGGAAGCCCAGAAAAACCTCATACATGCCCTAATCAAAGATATCTATGTATACAGCGACAGGCTGGTAATCAATATGTATATCCAAGAGCCACTTGAAGGCATCCTCCCCACTGAAATAGCCTCTACAAATGAAAAGCGCCCTACAGAAGCCTGTAAGGCGCTCGTGCCTACTGCATCACTATCCGCAGTTTCGGATAGTTGTCAACATTGGCTGCCCAGCCAGGATTCGAACCTGGAAACCGTGGTCCAGAGCCACGTGTGTTACCGTTACACTACCGGGCAGTATGGCAAATAGCTTATTGCAAATAGCAAATGGTAAAAACTATAAAGAGCTAAGGCGTTTTACGACTTTCTCTTTTCCTATAACTTCTAAAACATCAAAAACAGGGGGCGATACCGTCTGCCCCGTAACAGCCACCCTAAGCGGATGGATCAGATCTTTTCCTTCAATGCCAACCTCGGCTATAAAAGAACGGGTTGCCTCTTCTATGGTCTTTGAAATAAAATCTTTTTCCTTGATACCGTCAAATCTTCCGGCGAGGTCTTTTAAAATCTTTTGTATCCTCTTGTCATTAAGAAATTGCTCCCGCATTCCTTCTTCATACGCAACATCCTCTCTGAAAAGGTATGCGGATTTCTGTATAAAATCTTCTGCATTGGAGAAACGCGTCTTAAAAAGCTCTATTATTTTTTTAAACCGCGTTTTATCGAAATCTTCTTTTACGAGCCCTGCCTCTACGAGGCGGGGCATAATTATATCACAAAGTTTATTCGGATCATAATTGCGGATATATTGGGAGTTGAGCCAGTTAAGTTTGTCTATGTTGAAAATAGACTGTACTTTTCCGACGGATTTAATGGAAAACTTCTTTATAAGCTCTTCGCCGCAAATGAGTTCTCTGTTATTTCCCGGGGACCAACCTAAAAGCACCATATAATTAACGAGCGCTTCAGGCAGGTAACCCATTCTTCGATATTCCGCTACGGCCGTTGCGCCGTGGCGTTTTGATAACTTCGCCTTATCAGGCCCTAGGATAAGAGGCATGTGGGCGAATTTGGGCGGCTGGAGGCCTAAGGCTTTATAAAGCATGAATTGTTTCGGCGTATTCGGTATATGGTCGTCGCCTCTTATGATGTGCGTAATCTTAAGGTCTGCATCATCTATTACACAGGCAAAATTATATGTCGGCGTACCGTCCGATTTTATCAACACCTCGTCCTTTAGCTCGTCGGTATTGATCTCTATTTTATCGTGTACCATGTCATAAAAAGACACACACTCGCCCTTGGGCATTTTAAAAGCTATCGCGTTTCCGTCCCTATAGGCCTTGCCCTCTTCCAAGAGCTTGTCGGCGTACTTACGGTAAATGTCAAACCTTTTGCTCTGGAAGTACGTTTCCCCGTCCCAATTGAGGCCAAGCCATTGCAGACTGTCGAGGATCTCGTCTAAATATTCTTTTTTAGACCGGACAGCGTCGGTATCTTCTATTCTTAATATAAATTCCCCGCCCCTATTCCTGGCGTATAACCAGTTGAATAAGGCCGTTCTTGCGCTTCCTAAATGAAGATACCCAGTCGGACTGGGCGCGAACCTGACTCTAACCTCTGCCACCGGCCGCCTCCCATCCCTTTTTTAACGCTAATTTATTTAATTCTATTACTGTCTCGTCTTTTGATGTGAAAATTTCTTTTAAAGAACTGATCGCTGTCTCGATAGAAATAAACCCTCTTTTCTTTAAATATGCACCCAGCATAACCATATTTGCAACCCTAACATTCCCGAGCTTTTTCGCGACATCAGTGGCCGGGACTTTTAAGATTTCGATATCTTTCCTCTTAGAGTTTCCCTTTACAATCGAGCTATTCACGACGATCAAGCCGCCCTTTTTTATTTTTTTCTCAAATTTTATAAAAGAAGGGACATTCATAATTATACAGGTATCGGGTTCTTTAACTGTGGGAGATGATATTGGGAGGGAGCTGATTATCACCATAGAGTGCGCTGTCCCGCCTCTCACTTCTGCGCCATAAGAAGATATCCACGTAACCTCTTTCCCCTCATTCATCGCGGAAAGCCCGATAAGCTTACCCAGAAGCATTATTCCCTGCCCGCCGAATCCGGCCGCGATAATACTTTCGTGAATCGCTGTCTTCTCTTTAACTATAGCCTTTTTACGCTTGATCGCCATTTTTAATTATTCCCAACGGATATTGTTTTACTACATTAGCACCTATCCAGTCCACCGCTTGTTGTGTTGACATATTCCAATATGTGGGGCACATTGAAAGTACCTCAACTAAAGAAAAACCTCTGCCCTCTATTTGATTTTGCAGTACCTTTTTTATGGCTTGCTTTGTTTTCAAAACTTCTTTAGGTGAATGGACGGAACATCTTTCCAAATAGTAAGCCCCGTTTAAATATTTCAATAAATCGGTGATATTAAGCGGATAACCGTCAAGCTTTGGATTTCTGCCTGAGTACGTCGTAGCTGTCCGTTGGTTAATAAGCGTCGTAGGAGCCATCTGTCCGCCTGTCATTCCATAGACGCCGTTATTCACAAATACAACACTTATATTTTCGCCCCTATTGGCAGTATGAAGTATTTCAGATGTGCCTATCGCCGCAAGGTCGCCGTCCCCCTGATAAGTGAACACGATCCTGTCCGGAAGAACTCTTTTTATACCTGTGGCAACCGCCGGAGTCCTGCCGTGGGCTGCCTCACATACATCAAAATCCCAATAATCATACGCGATAACGGCGCAGCCAACCGGCGCTATGCCTATCGTCTTTTCTCTAATACCAAGTTCTTCGATAACCTCGGCGATCAGCCTGTGAACTATCCCATGACCGCAACCCGGGCAATAGTGCGTCGGAACATCTTTTAATAATTTAGAACGGCTAAATACTTTTTTCATTTCCCCCGCCTGCTGTCTATTAATATTTTAGTGATCTCGTCCTCTGTCGGGATATTTCCGCCGCTTCTTCCGTAAAATCGAACCTTGCACTTATCTCCGACGGCGAGCCTAACATCTTCAACCATTTGCCCTTCGCTCATTTCCACAACCAACATGGATTTTGCTTTTGAAACCGCTTTTGAAATAATATCATTGGGAAAAGGCCACAATGTAATAGGCCTTATGACCCCTACCTTCAGCCCATTTTTTCTCATTTTCTCGACGCATGACTTAACAATTCTTGCGACGATCCCGTATGCGATCAAAAAAATCTCGCTGTCTTTTTCATACAAAACTTCGCATCTTACCTCTTTTTTACTTATCTCTTCATATTTTCGCTGAAGCTTTTTATTTAGCTCCTCTAATTCCCCGTCTTTTAAGAAGAGGGATTTGATTGACCGCGCCTTTCTCCCCCTGCATCCGTCCAGTATCCAGCCTTTCTTGCTTTGCCTTTTTGCCGGCTTCATATCGCTGAAAAGTGACCCTGGTACGGGCTCCATCATTTGACCGAGGGCCCCATCAGTAAGAACAAGCGTTACAATTCTATATTTGTCCGCCAAATCAAATGCGTCGAACGCAAATGTCGCGAATTCTTCAACCGAGGCCGGAGCAAGAACTATCGTTCTATAATCCCCGTGCCCGCCGCCGCGCGTCGCTTGGAAATAATCTGATTGGGAAGGCGCGATATTGCCAAGTCCCGGCCCGCCCCTCATGACATTTACCACAACAGCCGGCAGCTCGCATCCGGAAAGATAAGAGATGCCTTCCTGCTTAAGGCTTATCCCCGGGCCTGACGAAGATGTCATGGCTCGCTCGCCTGCGGCAGCGGCCCCAAAAACCATATTGATAGCCGCCAGTTCGCTTTCGGCCTGTATAAATGTACCGCCCGCTTCCCTCATTCTTTTCGACATGTATCCTATCAATTCATTCTGGGGGGTTATAGGATACCCCGCATAAAACCTGCATCCCGCGCGAATCGCGCCTTCGGCGCAAGCTTCATTACCTGTTATAAGTATTCTTTTAACGACTTTGCTCATCTATCTATATACCTCTATAGCAAAATCCGGACACATAAGAGCACACATGCTGCACCCGGTGCATTTTTTGCCATTGTCCTCAAACTTCACCGTGTACAAACCTTTTTTATTCAGTTCTTCAGAGATGCGAACAAGTTTATTGGGGCAATAAATAACGCAGAGCCCGCAGCCCTTGCATTTCTCTTTATTTATTTTTATCTTTCCCATCCCTAACCCCTAACTACTAACTACTAGCTACTAACTACTCTCACAGCGTCAACATCTCTCCCTTTATTATATTATAAATGCCTTCGCTTGTGAGATTATATTTTTTAAGAAGTTCTACACGGCCGCCGTGTTCGATAAATTCCGACGGGAAGCCTATCCTCTTCACTTTTACTCCCTTTATATTTTCTTTTTCCATCAGCTCTAAGATGGCACTGCCGAAACCGCCCTCGACTATACCTTCTTCAACCGTGACTATTTTTTTGGTATTCCTCAACACATTTAAAATAAGCTCTTCATCTAACGGTTTTATAAACCTGGCGTTGATCACTCCCGCTTTTATACCCTCGCCGGCAAGCCTCCTGGACGCTTCAAGGGACGGATAAACGCTGCTGCCGATAGCGAATATGGCTAAATCTTTCCCTTCCGACAAAACTTCTGCTTTTCCCAATTTTATCGAACCAGGCGATAACTTGTCGTGCTTCCCTATAACTCCTCCGCGGGGATATCTTATTGCAACGGGTCCGTTCAGCTGTACCGAGAATTCAAGCATTGCCTCAAGTTCTTCTTGGTCCCGAGGCGCCATAAAAACGATCCTTGGCATATTTCTTAGATATGCTATGTCAAATAAGCCGTGGTGGGTAGGACCATCCTCTCCGACCACGCCTGCCCTATCCAGGCAAAGCACGACTCCAAGATCCTGTAAACATATATCGTGGATAATCTGATCGTAAGCGCGCTGCAAAAATGTAGAGTATATAGCGACGATAGGCTTGAATCCGCCCCTTGCCATAGCGGCGCCGAATGTGACCGCATGCTGTTCCGCTATTCCGACATCAAAAAACCTATCAGGAAATTTATTTGCAAAATCAACCAACCCGGTGCCGTCAGGCATCGCGGCCGTAATGGCGACTATTTTTTTATTTCGTTCTGCCAGCTCTACAATTTTCTTACCGAATGTTTCGGTAAAACTCGTTTCTCCCGAACTTGAAAGTTTTTCGCCGCTCTCTATCTCGAAAGGAGGGATCCCGTGAAACTTTGTAGGTAGCTCCTCGGCAAATTTGTACCCCTTGCCTTTCTTGGTCAACACGTGAAGCAGCACTGGACCCTTTATATCCGTAGAAATGTTCTTTAACGTATGGATAAGAAGTGAAATGTCGTGCCCGCTGATGGGGCCATAATACCTAAATCCGAGTTCCTCAAACAACATGCCGGGAGATAAAAAATTCTTCACGACTTCCTCAAGCCTTCTGGCGGCCCTGTAGGCGCCGAAACCGAACCTTGGGATTCTTTTAACCAGTTTTTCCATATCGGTTCTTATCTTATTATACATATGGCTTGTTGTAAGCCTGCTTAAATACTTACTAAGAGCGCCTATGCTCCGGGAAATAGAAAGCTCGTTATCATTTAATATTACAATAAGGTCTTTTTGGACGTGGCCCGCATAATTCAATGCCTCAAAAGACATACCGCTGGCAAGCGAAGCGTCACCTATTACAGCTATTATTTTTTCATTGCCGCCTCGAAGGTCCCTGGCACAGGCAAGGCCCACGGCTGAGGAAATCGATGTCCCGCTATGCCCGACGGTAAATATATCGTAATTACTTTCATTCTTATTAGGAAAACCGCTTATTCCGCCAAGTTGCCGCAAGGTCTTGAACCTCTCTCTTCTACCGGTCAAAAGCTTATGCGCATACGCCTGGTGGCCGACATCCCAGAGAATGGAATCCTGCGGCACGTCGAACACGTAATGAAGGCTTATTACCAGCTCCACAGCCCCGAGACTCGCTGCAAGGTGGCCGCCGTTCTTAGAAGTTACGCTGATGATTTCTTTCCTTATTTCAGAGGCAAGTTTTGGAAGCTCATCGATCGGGAGTTTTTTTAGATCCTTGGGGCTATTAATCGTATCTAGGATTTTGGTCATTTTATTTTTCTCTCGCTAAAAGAAACATCGCTATTTCCTTCAAGGTATCGGCCTTTTTACCGAACGGCTTCAATGAATCTTCGGCTTTTTTAACCAATATCCTGGCATCTGTCAGCGATCTTTTTTTGCCGAACAGGGTGTAATAATCTTCTTTGTCTAAAATGTCGTCTATTATCTGAAAACTCAACCCGAGATATTTCCCGAAGTTGGCTAAATTGTCCTCATCTTTCTTACCCGCGCCGGCCGCTATTGCCCCGGACCTGGCCGAAACGGCCAAAAGCGAGGCTGTTTTGGTAGCGTGTATGTACTTAAGGATAAAACCGTCTTTCTTCTCTTTGGCTATATCCATAACCTGGCCGCCTATCATCCCAAAAGTACCTATTGCCTTAGAAACTTCGCGGATTATACGATTTTGTCTTGATATATGTTTTCCGCCGGCTATTAAATTGAAACTCAAAGACAGAAGCGCGTCTCCGGCAAGAATCGCGATGGCCTCATCGAACTTTTTATGCAGTGTCGGCTTTCCGCGCCTGTAATCATCGTCATCCATCGCCGGCAGGTCATCATGAATAATAGAATATGTGTGTATAAGTTCGAGCGCACATGCCGTGTGCATGACGTCCGAGAGTTTGCCGCCGCACGCGCCCGCTGCCTCGATCGCAAGAATCGGCCTGACGCGTTTTCCACCGCTGAAAACACTGTATCTCATGGCCTCATGTATTACCTTCGGATAAGTTTTGGAGCTTGGCAAAAATTTGTCGAGGTTCTTATCCACAAGCGCTGCTTTTTTGTTAAGGTATCCTTTAATGTTCATCATTCCCCGTCAGAATCCAACACTTTTTTCCCGTCGAAAGGTTCGAGCTGCGTCCCGCGCTTGTCTGTCTTAATCAAAATCTCGACTTTTTTTTGCGCCGTCTCTAATTTTTTGCTGCAGAAGCCGGCGAGCCTTACCCCTTCTTCATATTTTTTCAAAGCTTCGTCTAGCGGCAGGTCGCCGCTTTCCAGTTCTTCGACTATTTTTTCAAGTTTGCTCAACGCCTTTTCAAAATTTTGCTCTGCCATATCGCGCCTCCAGCCCAACCATTAATTATTCTTCTATTTTATCAACTTTGCTTATAAACACACCGTCTTTGAGTTTTGTTTTTATCATATCGCCTTGGCCCAATCCTTTAGAGCTCTTTAGAGCTTCGCCGCCCGGCAATAGCATTGCTATGCTGTACCCCCTGGACAGCACTGAAAGAGGGCTTAAGGCTTCCAGTTTCCCGATGAGCACGTTCGACTCCTCTTTTTTGGTATCCAGAAAAATCTTAAGGTTTGTCTTTAGGCCTTTTTCAAGCTCGTCTAATCGTTGCCTGACCTGCCGGAACAGATTGAGCGGCTCCCTGAGCACATAGCTATTTTTAAGTTTTCTGACTATTTCTTTCAAAAGTCGAAGCCTGGTAGACATGGCGGTATTCAGCCTTAAGGCAAGTACGCCGATCTGCTCCTCTAAATCTTCTTTTTTCGGGATAACCAGCTCTGCGGCGGCTGACGGGGTAGGCGCCCTGAGATCGGCTACAAGGTCGGCTATTGTATAATCTATTTCGTGGCCCACCGCGCTTATTACCGGTATTTTAGAATCGTATATTGCCCTGGCTACGGCCTCTTCGTTAAAGGCCCAGAGGTCTTCAAGGCTTCCGCCGCCCCTTCCCACGATCATAACGTCGATCTTTCTTCCTAAAAAAAGAGAATCATTAAGTTCATTGAATTCCTTTATTGCCTCGGCGATCTCTTCGGCCGCGCCTTCACCTTGCACCTTTACAGGGTTTATTATTATCTCCACGTTTGAAAAGCGCCTCTCTGTCACGTTTAAGATGTCCTTTATCGCAGCGCCCGTAGGAGAGGTAACGACACCTATGCGCGTCGGTAGAAACGGTATCTCTGCCTTATGCTCCTTGTCGAACAACCCTTCTTTGGAAAGTTTTTCTTTTAATTGCTGGAATGCCAGCTGCAGCGCGCCAACCCCCTTCGGTTCTACATTTTCTATATACAGCTGGTAGGCGCCTCTCTTATCGTACACGCTTATCCTGCCGAAACATATAAGCTGCATGCCGTCTTCTATTTTAAATTTTAGATTTTGATTCGCGCTCCGGAATATAACGCACGAAAGCTGGCTTGCGTCATCTTTAAGGGTAAAATACATGTGGCCGGATGTGTGCTTAGTGAAATTAGAAACCTCACCTTCGATCCACAGCGCCTGGAAAGTATCTTCCAAAATTATACGGATGTTCCGAGTGATTTCGCTTACAGAATATATGCGTTTGGTCTCTGTCATTTTCTTAAATACTCATCTATTGAGCGCGCCACTTTTTTACCTGCGCCCATCGCCTCTATTACGGTAGCGGCCCCCGTTACTATGTCCCCGCCTGCCCATACATCTTGTATCGACGAGCGGCCGCTCTCGTCCGCAACTATATTGCCTTTTTTTGTAAGTTTCAGGTCCGGAAGGGTCGCTAATAATAACGGATTCGGCCCCTGACCTATTGCGCATACTATCGTGTCTATATCCATTATAAACTCAGAGCCTTTTATAGGGACAGGGCTTCGCCTGCCGCTTTCATCCGGGGCCCCCAGCTCATTTCTCATACATTTCATTCGTTTCACCCAACCCTTATCGTCCCCGAAGATCCTAATAGGATTTGTCAATAATTCAAATCGCACGCCTTCTTCTCTCGCGTTCTCGATCTCGTCTTCCCTGGCCGGCATTTCCGCTTCGGATCTTCTGTAAATTATAGTAACCTCTTTCGCGCCCAATCGCAGGGCACAGCGGGCCGAATCCATTGCGACATTGCCGGCCCCGATCACTCCGACCTTATCTCCTATCCTTATCGGCGTATCGTATTCCGGGAAACGATATGCCTTCATCAGGTTTACACGAGTAAGAAATTCGTTTGCCGAATATACGCCGTTAAAATTTTCTCCTTCGATGCCTAAAAAGTAAGGGAGCCCGGCGCCTGTCGCTATAAAAAATGCCTTAAATCCATCCTCGCGTAATTCTTCTATGGTAGAAGATTTCCCGGCTAAAAAATTGATCTCTAGTTTGGCGCCTAGGGATTGTATATAATCCGTTTCCAGATCGATTATGTTCTTTGGCAGCCTGAAATTCGGTATCCCATAAACAAGGACCCCTCCCGGCTTATGAAGCGACTCGAATATCGTGACATTGTATCCTATTTTTGCCAGATCCGCCGCGCATGTCAACCCGGCGGGTCCGCTCCCTATAACGGCGACCTTCTTGCCTTCCCGTTTTTGTCCGCTTTCGTTGAAACTTCGGCGGACATCCGCCGAAGCCTTTGGCGAAGGCGGATGATATTTTATCTCCCAATCCGCGGCGAATCGCTCCAAGGTACCTATGTTTATAGGAGACCCTTTTTTACCGAGGACGCATTTCTTTTCGCATTGGTCTTCCTGGGGGCAGATTCTTCCGCAAACGGCCGGAAGGCTATTTTTGTCTTTTAACACCTTGATCGAGCCTTCGAAATCTTTTTCTTTTATCTTGGTAATGAATCCCGGGATGTTTATTTCGACCGGGCAGCCCAGCACGCACAATGGCTTCTTGCAATTAAGGCACCTCTTTGCTTCTTTTATGGCCTCTTCTTCCGTATATCCCAAGGCTACTTCGTCAAAATTTCTTATTCTTCCTTTAGGTTCTTGCTTTTTCATGCCCGGCACCTGCATTGCGCATTGGCTTCGTTGCATTCTATAGACTTTTTTTCTTCGTTCACGAATCTTTTCTGCCTTTTTAAAAAAAGGTCCCAATCTACAAGATGGCCCTCGAATTCCGGTCCGTCAACGCACACGAATTTTGTCGCCCCGCCAATGCTGACCCTGCACGTGCCGCACATGCCTGTAGCGTCTACCATATTTGAGTCTAAAGACACGAGCGTCTTTAATTTGAATTCTTTGGTAACGTCGCATGTGACTTTCATCATGATATCAGGGCCGACGCAATAAGCCAGATCAAATTTCTCCGCGGTCAACAGTTCTTTTAAAGGTGTTGTGACCAGACCTTTTCTGCCGTGGCTCCCGTCATCAGTCATTACAATAAGGCGTGGGGCGAGCTTGCGCAGCTCTTCTTCCAATATCACGAGCTCTTTTGTCCTCGCACCTATTATTACGGTAATACCATTACCGGATTCTTTCGCGTACTCCACAACAGGCAAGATCTCGGCTACCCCGACCCCGCCTCCTATGAAGATCGCTTTTCCGACATACCCGAAATCCGTCTTCTTTCCGAGCGGGCCTATTATGTCTTGGATTTTATCGCCCTTTTTGAGGGAGGCGAGTTTTTTTGTGGTTTTACCTACTTCCTGAAATATAATTGTTATTGTGCCTTTTGCCGGATCTCTTCGCGTAATCGTGAGGGGGATCCTTTCGCCTTTTTCATCAAGGCGTAAAACAATAAATTGTCCGGCTCTCGCCTTTTTGGCTATTGTGGCTGCTTCTATCTGGAAAAGATTTGTTATCGAACTTAACCTTTTCGCTTCGACAATTCTAAATGGCATATATACTTATCCTACCTTTTCTTCGACCCTCTTAATAGAATTCGCTTTTCCGGTCTTCTCATCTATATCGATAATAGCGCCTTGCAGCCTCAGGTCTTCTTCTGCCATCTGGAACCTTGTAGGAAGCTGCGTGATAAACCGGGTGATGATCTGCTCGGGTTTCCTTCCTATGACAGACTTGTGGGGCCCTGTCATGCCTACATCGGTTATATACGCTGTCCCGTTCGCTGTGACCTTTTCATCGGCAGTGGGCACATGCGTATGCGTCCCGCATATAGCGCTCACCAGCCCGTCTAAATAATAGGACAACGCTATCTTCTCGCTTGTAGCCTCCGCGTGTATATCAACCAGTATGATCTGGGTTCTCTTTCTCAATTTTTCCACTTCTGCCATGCCTCCCCTGAAAGGGCAATCAACAGCCTCCATAAAAACCCTTCCGACCAGATTTATCACGCCTATCTGCAAACCATCCTCTGTCTTATAAACGCATGAACCGTTACCCGGCACATTCGGCGGATAATTCAGCGGCCGTAATATGTACGGGTTAACGTCTAAGACATCGACTATTTCTTTTCTTTTCCAAATATGGTCTCCCGAGGTGAGTATGTTTACCCCGTACCTGAATAGCTCATCCGCGATCTCCGGGGTAAGCCCGCTGCCGCCTGCCGCATTTTCGCAATTGGCCACGACAACATCTATGGATTCTCGTTTTTTTATGCGCGGGACGGCTTCTCTTATTACGTGCCTTCCGGGTTCGCCTACAATATCGCCTATAAATAATAGTTTCATAGCCCACCTTTTTAAGCGCGAAACTCGAATATCGAAATTCGAAACAATTTCGAATTACCAAAATTCGAATAACCTAAACATGTTTCGAACATTCGAATTTCGTATTTGTTTCGTACTTCGGATTTCGTGCTTCGTATTTATTACTTTGCGTATTCTATTGCCCTTGTCTCCCGAATAACCATTACCTTGATCTGGCCGGGATATTCTAATCCTTCTTCTATTTTCTTTGTGATGTTCCTTGCCATGGCTACGGCGTCATCATCGGAGACCTTTTCCGGTTGGACAATAACCCTTATTTCGCGGCCTGCCTGAATAGCGTAGGCCTTTTCAACCCCCTTAAATGAATCTGCTATAGCCTCGAGTTTTTCAAGGCGCTTTATGTATATCTCGAGTGTTTCCCGTCTCGCGCCCGGCCTGCTCGCGCTCACGGCATCAGCCGCTTGCACTAATATAGCCATAAGTGTTTTTGGCTCTATATCCGCGTGATGCGCCTCTATGGCGTGGATCACCGTCTCGGATTCGCCGTATTTGCGTGCCAGATCCGCTCCTATCTTCGCATGCGTTCCTTCAATTTCATGGCTTACGGCCTTGCCTACATCGTGCAGAAGGCCTATCCTCTTAGCCAAGGTAAAATCAACTTTTAGCTCGCTCGCCATGACGCCCATTAGATACGCCACCTCTTTTGAATGCTGCAGCACGTTCTGACCGTAGCTCGTCCTATATTTTAACCTGCCTATTAATCTTATGATCTCGGGGTGGATGTTGTGCAATCCCAGATCAAATACGGTCTTCTCCCCCTCTTCGCGTATCGTAATATCCAGGTCTTTTTTTACTTTTTCCACGACTTCTTCGATTCTGCCCGGATGTATCCTGCCGTCTTCTATGAGTTTCTCGAGGGCAATCCTCGCGACTTCGCGGCGCACCATATCGAATCCGGAAAGTATAACGGCCTCGGGCGTGTCATCAATGATCACGTCTATTCCTGTCGCGATTTCAAGCGCCCTTATATTGCGGCCTTCCCTTCCTATAATCCTGCCTTTCATTTCTTCATTAGGCAGATGCACGACGCCTACGGTCGTTTCGACCGTATGCTCGGCCGCGCATCTTTGAATGGCCAACCCGATTATCTTTCTGGCTTCTTTATCGGCCTTCTCTTTCGCTTCCGTTATAAGTTTATTGATCATGATGTTTGCTTCTTTTGTAACCTCGTCTTCTATCTTTTTAAGAAGTAACGCTTTTGCCTCTTCCGCTGTCAGGTGGGCCACCCTCTGGAGAGTTTCCTTTTCCTGCTCAAGCACTTTTTCCAGCTCTCTCTGTCTTAGAACGATCTCTTCTCTCTGTTTGTGTATTTCTCTCTCTTTTGCAACTGCCTCTTTTTCCTTCCTATCCAATATATCGACCTTGCGGTCTAAATTCTCTTCCTTCTGGATCAGCCTTCTCTCCAGGCCTAAGATCTCTTCTCTTCTCGCCTTAGTCTCTCTTTCGAAATCAGTCCTGGTTCTAAGAAGAAGGTCTTTTGCTTCGAGTTCGGCAGTCTGCTTTCTGCCGGCGGCTTCTTTTGTCGCGCCATCCAATATTGTTTTTGCTTTTTCTTCGGCCGAATCCAATTGTTTTCCGGCTACAAATTTTCTCAAGATGTAGCCCAAAAGGAAGAGGCACACGCCACCTATGGTGGCAACTATAATAAAGATTAAATTGATGTCTTTAAACATGATCTCTGCCTCCTCTTATTCCTTTATGCAACAATAAGCTTTTTAACGGCGATATCGTGCCCGTTATGCGGTATTTCAGCTATTACCTGAATATTAAATGCTATTCCTATGGTCGGAGTTTCTTCGGGAAACTTTTTAAGGAACCGGTCATAATAACCCGCGCCCCTCCCAAGCCTTTTTCCTTCCTCGGTAAAGGCCAGGCCCGGCACTATTACCAGATCTATCCGGGATATTGGGATCGGCTTATATGACTCCTTATGGGGGTGATGAATACCGTATGGTCCTTTCACCAAATCATTCTCCGGATCCTTTATGAGCGAAGGCACTATTTTTTTCTCTTCCCTTAAAACATAAGGCACCGCCACGTTTTTCCCGTTTTTAAGCGCATTGTTGATCATTTCTTTAGTGTCCACCTCAAAATTTGTCGAAACATAGAACATAATTGTTTTTGCCTTTTTAAATTCTTGGGTGCGAAAAAGTTTTTCCTTTATTAAAGAACTCTTCTTCTCTCTTGCCGCCTCGCTTTGAGATTCTAATTTTACCCTTATCTCCTTTCTTAGTTCTTCTTTTGTCTTCATTTTTTATTTTTTTCTTTTAACGTAATCCTCTATTGCACTCTTAAGCGCTTCTTCGGCTAATACCGAGCAATGCATCTTAACCGGAGGAAGTCCGCCCAGCGCTTCGGCTACGGCCCTGTTGGAAATCTTTAACGCCTCGTCTATCGTTTTTCCTTTGACGAGCTCCGTAACCATGCTGCTTGTAGCTATGGCCGCGCCGCAACCAAAAGTCTTGAACTTTGCGTCGACTATCACGCCATCCTTCACCTTTATGTAAAGTTCCATTATATCGCCGCAAACAGGGTTGCCGACATGACCTATACCGTCAGGGTCTTTTATTTCCCCGACATTACGCGGATTCCTGAAATGCTCCATTACCTTTTCGCTATATAGGTGCGCTTGATCTGTCATTATTTCTTCTCCTTGTATAGTGGTGACATCTTTCTTAATCTATCTATTATAGGAGGTAAAACTTCAAGGACGTAATCTATGTCCTCCTTTTTATTGTCATGGCCTAAAGAAAACCTTACCGATCCCTGTGCGTCGACCGCGTCGAGCCCCATCGCCACAAGCACGTGCGATGGTTCGAGACTTCCGGATGTGCAGGCCGAACCTGTGGAAACAGCTACGCCTTCCAAATCGAGATTAAGTATTATGGATTCTCCCTCTAAGTATTTAAAGCTTATATTTAAAGTATTAGGCAAGCGCTTCTTCGGATCTCCGTTCAGCCGGATCTCCTGGATTTTCTTTTTAATGCCTTCATGTAAATAGTCGCGCAATCCTACTAGATAAGGGCTTTCGCGTGATAATTCTTTCTCTGCCAAATAGGCGGCTTTACCGAAGCCTGCTATGCCAGCCACGTTTTCCGTTCCTGCCCGGCGATTTCTTTCATGATGCCCACCCGAGATCAGGGGGGTTATTTTGATGCCTTTTTTAATATATAAAGCCCCGATTCCTTTAGGACCGTAAATTTTATGCGCCGACATGGACAACAGATCCACGCCTATTTTTTGAACGTCTATCGGAAGCTTCCCAGCGGCCTGGACCGCATCGGTATGTAATATTATTCCTTTTTCTTTCGCAATTGAAGCTATCTCCTCTATGGGCTCTATTGTCCCTACCTCGTTATTAGCTAACATAATACTTATAAGAATAGTTTTATCCGTAATGGATTTTTTTAATTCATTTATGTCCACAATCCCGTTATTGTCTACCGGTAAATATGTAACCCTCGTTCCTTCTTTTTCCAAGAATTTACATACGTTTAACACGGCATGGTGCTCGATGCAGCTTGTTATAATATGGTTACCCTTATTTTTTAAGGCGTGCGCTATTCCTTTTATGGCGAAATTATCGGCCTCTGTCCCGCTGCCTGTAAAAACGATTTCTTGGGCGTCTTTGGCGTTAATTAAAGAAGCTACTTCCGCCCTCGCCTCTTCAACAGCCTTTCTGGCAATCCTGCCGAACTCATGTATGCTTGAAGGGTTCCCGTAAATATCCTTAAGATAAGGAAGCATCGCCTCCAGTACGATTGGGCTAACCGGAGTCGTAGCGTTATGGTCTAGGTAAACTTTTCTCATATTACACCTCCGAACTTACCAATATATCTTCTAATAATTAAATATAAAACGTGTATTCGTGCTTTATCTTTTTGTCTATTCCGGCGTCTTTGGCCTCTTTTAAAAGGGAGGCTAGAGTTGCCGAATTCAAAACGTTTTCTATCGAAGAAGCTAACTTATCCCAAAGAAGTTTTGTGACACATCTATCTATCCTGTTGCACAGCCTATTGTTAACCGTAGTGCAATTAACCGGAGCTATATTCCCCTCCAATGTTTTAACGATATCGGCTATTTTAATATTGTCTGGGCTTTTTGCCAGGACATATCCACCTTTGGGCCCACGTACGCTTTTAACAAGATTGTGCCTCCTCAGCTTGTTCAGTATCTGCTCAAGATAACAGGTGGAAATTCCTTCTCGTCGCGAGATATCTCCTACGGCAACAGGCCCGTGCTTATAGTTAAACGCAAGGTCGACCATTGCCCTTACCCCGTATCTTGATTTTGTAGATAGTTTCATCTTTTATTCATCTCTCATAATTGGCTATATTATAACAAATATAACCATTTTTGTCAAGTATAAGTGTCTTGATATTGTTTTAAGATAGGCGCAACAGATTTGAATTGGAGGTAAATCTACTAGGGGTTTGCCAGAATAAGCCTATTGGGCCGGTTCATTTTTGAATAATCCTTCGGCTTGTTATAGTTTTTAAGCATATCTAATCGGCCTCTTTTTTTAAGCTCTTCGTATATCAGAACCCATGCGCAATCTTTTTCTTTGTCAACTTCGCACTTCCCTTTATTCTGACCGCCGCATGGGCCGTTTAAGATCCCCTTTGCACAACGAGTTACCGGGCATATGCCTCCGGTAAGCTCTAATATGCACTCGCCGCAGGCGCTGCACGCTTCAAAAAATTCGCCTTTGGCATTTATCTCCCCCATAAACATAGTATCGCAACCGGGATGCACCTTCTTACCAAATCTATCGTTCTCCTTAACAGACTGAATCCCCAGACCGCAAGCCATGACTAGAATAGAGTCGGCAGACTTCACCGCATTCATATTCTTAGCTAAATCTATCTTTATCTTTGCCGCTACGCACGGCGCTTCCGGAACTATCCAGCCAGTAACTGTTTTACCGGCTTTTTCTAATTCTTCCTTTACTTTTAAAACCTCCCTTTCTCCGCCTGTGCGGCACGTTTCCGCACATTCGCCACAGCCGACGATGAACACCTTTTCGTCGCCGACATAATCTAAAAGTTCTTTTAAATCTTTTTGTTTCGTAATTATCATGACACCGCTTGTACTTTCTTTACCTCAGGCACTCTCTGTTTCAACGCCTTCTCAACAAAATTGGCTAACGTAAGCTGGCTCATGGGGCAGCATGCACAGGCACCCTTAAGCCTTACTTTTACTATTCCGTCCTTTACGTCGACCAATTCCACGCTTCCGCCGTCTCTTGCCAGGGCTGGTTTTATTTCCTTATCTAAAACTTCCTGTATTTTTTCTTTCATGATTTTGCCTTTCGAAATCTACCTAGTATTTTTTACCATTTTTAAGCTGCCAAGTCAAGCTATTTTAAAACCCCAGCAGAAATATACCTGACACGACTAATATGACGCCAAGGCCTTTGGTAAGCGTTAGCTTTTCTCCTAATATTAGAATAGCGAATATAAAGGTAAAAAGCGGGTAGGAGCCCACTATGGGCGCTACCGCAGATGTCTCCTGCAACTTTATAGCTTTAAAATAAAGATATTGCCCTATAAGGCCGCCTAATAAACCTTCTATAATAATTGCCGTAACTGTCCGGGCATTTAATGTCGCAAAAACCTTCCACTGCCCGCTGGATATGAGAACAAATAGAACTATTATAGTTATTACAATGCTCCTTATGGCCACCCCGGCCAAAGGGGTTGTTTTTGAGATCCCGATCCTCGCGAAAAGCGGGGCTATACCCCAAAGTATCGCTGCTATAATCGCGAACACGAACCATTGTTTTACCATATATTCTCCTTCCTTAACAATAAAAACGGCCAAGCGGCTTAGTATATTCTGCCGCTCGGCCGCTATTTATTTCTTCAGGGTATCTAATCTACGGCTACAGGTTGTTCTTTCAACGGTTTGAACGACACTCCCGAATCTGCCGAAGGAAGCGATTGCACCTTTTCCGTCAGGAAAAACTTTTTGTCCTTGATCCACTTCTTCAGGATTTCCGAAATTTCGAGCCCCTTAGCGTAGCTGGATAAAGGCGCTGTAGGAACTATTTTGTCCCCCACTTTTATCTTCCCGCTTCTAAGCTGTTTATAATTCACCTCTCCGAGCGAAACAACGTTACCTTGCGGATACGCCTCGCTGTAATCAATTATCTGAGAGAATATTTCTTCGTCGCGGACAGCGGCGTATTTAAGCACTTCTTCGTCCAAGATCGGAATGGGCACGCCTATTCCAACCGTAAGCGTAACGCCGTATCCCTGGAAAGATGTGCCTAGAAGCCACTCGGGTTTCATTTGCTTAAGGTCTCCCGATACGGCCAATGTGCCTGCGGGTGCCTGAGGAACGCCGTTTTCCTTTCTCTTCACCGAGGGGTTATGTTGCGTGCCGTGCCAATATACATACCCTACCCCGCCGCCTAAGAAAATCCTGGTCCCGATGCCTATTGTTTTATAATACGGGTCATTCAGAAGCGGCGAAAGCTGCCCTGCGCTGCAATAGTTGGCGTTGCCGATATTAGGCTTTAGAGCTCCCATATAGGTATAAATTGTCCTGGTCTTCGATAAGTTTACAGCTACGTTGTAATTCTGATATGCGTTCCTGATATTCAAAAGAACCGCTTCATTCAGATCCTTTATATTTATGCGGGTCTTTAGCTCTTTCCTTGGGTAGCAATCCGTACCGTAAGTCGTCGCTTCCAGGTTTATATTCTTGCCGGCTACCAATTCCTCTATTATATGGCCGCCGCCATATTTGAATTCTCCCGGATACACTTGATTTGTCGGGTCATCGTCCGGAATAGCTGTCGCGCCGATAAATATATCCACGGCGGCAAAACCCGCATAGGCCGGAACTTTATTAAGCGTGACCTTCCCTCCACCTATTTTTATCTTCGGTTTTGAGTGCCCTATATTAACATAAGCGCCGCTGGAGCACATCGGGCCGAATGTCCCAGTTGTCACGACATCTATTCTCTTTGCCGCTTTCTTTATGCCTTCCTTCTCGACGATGTCAATCACTTCTTCGGCATTCACGACAACTACTTCTCCGCGTTTGATCTTTTCGTTTATCTCTTGTATTGTTTTTGCCATAACGTATTACCTCCGTTGAATAAAGTTAAATCTAGTAAACGGCCGAGATCCCCATTAAAGGGGTTATGCATGATACATATCATAATAATCACCGCCTTGTATTATACAATTGCGAAACGAAAAATAAAATATAAAATATCAAAAACACAAAAATGAATTACAAGGTTGCTATCTTTTGATTTTCATCCAAATAAACCCGTGCTCAAATATCGTTCCCCAGTGTCAGGAAAAATCGCAACGATAAGCTTGTCTTTATTCTCCGGCCTTTTGGCAATTTGTATAGCCGCGGAGCATGCCGCTCCGCTAGATATGCCGCAGAATATCCCTTCCTCTTTGGCGAGTCTTCTGGTCATTTCTTCGGCATCGCTTGTTTTAACCTTGATTATCTCATCTATTAAGGTAAGGTCAAGGATGTCGGGAACAAAACCGGCGCCTATACCCTGGATCTTGTGAGGCCCGGGCTTTCCTCCTGAAAGAACCGGTGAGTCTTCCGGCTCAACAGCTATCGCTTTAAAATCTTTTTTCCTCTTTTTTATAACCTGCGCGATACCCGTTATTGTGCCGCCCGTCCCAACACCGGATACCAGTATATCTATTTTACCGTTTGTATCATTCCCTATCTCTTCGGCTGTAGTCTCCCTGTGGATTTTAGGATTAGCCGGATTTTTAAACTGTTGCGGCATGAAAGAATTCGGCATTTTTGCCACAAGTTCTTCTGCCTTGGCTATGGCGCCCTTCATGCCTTCCTTGCCTGGGGTAAGCACTAATTCCGCCCCGAAAAGGGAAAGAAGCTGCCGGCGTTCGATGCTCATTGTCTCAGGCATTGTAAGAATCAGTTTATAGCCGCGAGCCGCGCATACAAAGGCAAGCGCGATACCCGTATTGCCGCTTGTGGGCTCAATTATAACAGTTCCTTTTTTTATAAGCCCTTTCTGCTCGGCATCATTGATCATGCTTACGCCAATCCTGTCTTTTATGCTTGAAAGAGGGTTAAATGACTCGAGTTTGGCCGCAACCTCTGCGCCGGCATTGTTCGTTACCCTATTTAAGCGCACTAGGGGTGTTTTACCTATTGTTTTGGTTATATCTGAATATATCTTCGCCATTTATATACCCTTCCATGTTATTTTCAATAAATATATAACCTTTTTAGTAGGGTTTAATGTTTATATAATGTAGCATATATTACTTGTTTTGTCAGGAATTATTTTAAATATTTGTTAAATATACTTGAGCAATTTACTTATGATTACTTAGAAAAAAATTCGCTATCCTGCGCAGTTTAATTCTTCGGCACTTATTTTCATCGGCCTTATATTTAGGGTTTGAAGCATCCCACCTGGGATCGTCTGATACTCGGCAAAAAGAGAAGTTTTGCCCTTCTCCTTTGTATAACCTGCCGTAAGCGCTGCTGCAAATTCTATCACATTAAAAGAGCTATCGCCTCGAATCAAGGTCACTGGTCCTGCAACATCTTTTATTTTCACAATTACGTCTTTTTCTTTTGCGATATTGAGTATTTTTTCATTATCTTCTTTATCTCTACCTATGATAATTTTGGCCCCGTTATTTCTAAAATGCCTGCCCACCTTTAATAGCTTTATATTTTCCAGATTGAACTCGTCGTGTTTTATCAGATCTTTTATCCGTTTGGCAAATATCTGATCTGTCAGGAGACAGCCGCCTGCCGGGCACATATATTCTTCTATGCCAAACGACTTGGCAAGGGCGATTTGAGGCTTTCTGGACCTCCCTGTTATGTCCAACATGGCCTCCCGGTTAACGATGCCTTCTTTTTCCGGGACAGTGGGCTCGAAGTTTTTGGCCGAAAGGGGCCGCAACACCAAACCTTGAAGGCCTGATTCTTTTTCTATTATCCCTATAGCCTCTTTGCGCTGAGACATAGGCCGCTCCCCTAATACCTCCCCTGTTACAATGAACGAGGCGCCTATTTTTCCCATGAGCTCTTTTGCCTTCTTAAACATAAATATCCGGCAGTCGATGCACGGATTCATATTTTTGCCGTATCCGTGTTTAGGATTTTTTATTATTTCCAGGTATTCTTCCGTAACGTTCATAACGTGCAGTTTTACTCCGAAATTGTCAGCCACTCTCCGCGCTTCGTGTTGACAGCTGCTTTTTTTGGTGCACGTGCAGAATACGGTCAGGAAATTAACAGCCTCTGTTTCGATATCCTGCTCGAGCATCATCTTCGTCGCCAAGATGCTGTCGAGGCCGCCTGAAAGTAATACAAGGGCTTTTTTATTCATGCCTTCCTCTAAATAAATTAATTACAACCGCAGCATTTCCCCAGCCAGCAGTAAAGGCAAAGCTTCTCTTTCGGAAGCCCTATAGCCTTGACCATATCGTCTACTGTCTGGTATCTAAGGGTGCTTACCCCGAGTTTTTTCGCTATCCAGCCTACCATTTTTTTATACTTCGCCGATTTGTGATCCACATATTCGGAAACATCCTCCAGGACTTTTCCCTCCATCGCCTTTATCGCCTGCCTGGCGACCAGTTCGTCGATGGACCTGGTGGAAAGATTGAATCTGCACGGAAACATCAGCGGCGGGCATGCCGGCCTCACATGCACCTCACACGCGCCCCGCTATCCCACATCTTTTGTATCGTGTAGTTTTTCAGCTGTGTCCCCCTTACGATAGAATCCTCGCATAAAATTATCCTTTTGCCTTTTATCAATTCTTTTATGGGTATAAGCTTCATCTTAGCTATAAGGTCCCTTTTTTCCTGCGAAGGCGGGGTATAACTTCTTCCGTAACCGGGCGTATATTTTACAATAGGCCTCCTATAAGGCACCTTCGAGGCCATGGCATATCCTATTGCATGCGCGGTCCCGGAATCGGGCACGCCTGTAACCACGTCAACTTTAACATTATCTCTTTTAGCAAGAAACGCCCCGCTTCTTTCCCTGACCAGCTCGACATTTATACCTTCATAGCTCGACGCCGGGAATCCCGTATATATCCAAAGGAATGTGCATATCTGATTTATTTTCCCGGATTTTTTCTTGGAGACAATGCCTTTTTCATTCATTAATACTATCTCGCCCGGGCCGAGATAGTTTTTTATTTTAAACCCAAGGTTTATAAAAGCGCCCGTTTCGGAAGTGACAGCCCAATCCTTTCCTCTCTGGCCGATAATAAGAGGCGTATACCCGAACCGATCTCTTGCCGCGTAAATGCCTTCTTTGCTCAAAATTAATAGCGAGCAAGACCCGCAGATCTTTGAGAATATCTTCTCTATGCCGTCGACAAAGCTGTCGCCTTCGCTTATCATTTTCGCGATGAGTTCCGTGCTATTAACTATCTTCTCGCTGATCTCGCTAAAAGAGTGGCCGTTCCTATGCAGCTCTTCGACCAGCTCTTTCTCGTTTTCTATCAAACCGTTGGTACATATCGCGAAAGAGCCGAATTTTGAATTCAGATACATAGGTTGCTCGTCTTTCGAACTTATAACGCCTATGCCCTTATTTCCTTTCGCCTTTTTATGCTCCTCGTAAAATTTTGATTTAAATTGCCCCTCAGTTATGTCATGAATCTTTCTATAAAAATTCTTTCCCAAAACCGCTATCCCGGCGAATTGTGTCCCTAAATGCGAATGATAGTCGGTCCCGTAGAATAAATCTTCCGTGCAATTTCCTTTTTTAGTAACAACGCCAAATATACCGCTCATTTATTCTCCTTGAATAACTTGTAATTTTTTATCTTTTACCTTCGCTGCCGAATAATATCGATATTGTGAAATACTGTGAATCTCTTTTAAGACCTTCCGGAAAAGCCGGGAACGGCAACGCGTCTTTAAAGCATTTATACAAAGCTGCTTTTAAATTGTCGTCCGAGACGCCGTAGAATTTCGGCTCTCCTTTCAGTAGGCCATTCGAAGATAATTCAAAGACGATCTTAACTGACTGGGCCTTGCCTTTATAACGCGAAAGGTCCGTTTTTTGGATGTTGCCGAATAGGATATTCCTTATTTCTGAATAATACTGTCTTAGGCTTTCTTCCCCGGTAGGCTTTATTTGCTCTGCCTGTTGTGCCTCTCGCGTTTGCTGCGCCGGCCGAGAGGTTGATACGAGTCTAGTATCCGAAGAAACAGCTGCAGTCTTGGCAGATCTTAGTTCTTCCCTTAAAGTGTTGATGCTGTTTTCTAGGCTGCCTATTTTTTGCTCTCTCTGGCTAATTTCAGCCTTAAGGGCTAGAAGCGTGTCATCTCTTTCCTTAAATTGAGAGAGCTTGCCTTGCACGTCTTCGTTTACCTTTTCCTGCCATTCTTGTTTCTGCTGAAGCAGTTCATCCTGTAAAGAGGCTATCTTTTCCTGCCACGCCCCTTCCCTGGAGACAAGTTCCCTTTCGTAGGTTTGCTTTTGTTTCTCTAATTCCTGCCGGTGTTTCTTCTCGGCTTCTTCCATCTGCGTTTGTGTTTCTTCCTGGCCTTGCGCAACCGTTTCGACGGTGCCTGCCTTACCTTCGGCCAGTTTTTTCTCATACTCTTCCCTTTGGGCATCGAGCCTCTTTTGCCACTCTATATCTTTTGTCACAAGGCTATCGTTGGCTTGGCTAGCCAATTGATTTATTCTCTCATCGTTCTTTTCCTTTGCGGATGCAAGATCGCCTTTTAGTTTGTTTATTTCTTCTTGAAGAGGCTTTGTAGCTGAGTCTATTTTTGCAGGTAAGCCTTCCTCCTGGGCCCCGGTTTCGACCTTTTGCGGCGTTTCGGACAGCCTTGCTTCGTAGTCTCCGGTCAATGCGTCGAGCTTGGCCTGCCATTCTTTGTCCAGGGCGGAAAGTTTTTTCGCGGATTCGCTCTTGGCGGCATTTAAATCCGCTGTTAGCTTGTTTATCTTCTCCTGCAGGATCGGCTCATTTGTTCCGGCCTTTGCCGCAGCCGGAAGTTTTTGCGGAGCGCCTGGTTCCTTCCTAAGGGCAACTTGCACACTGCTTTTTAAATCCGCCAATTCCTTATACATCTTGTGTATTTCCGCCTTCAGGTTTAAATTCTCGTCGCTAAGAGAAATGATTTTGGATTCTTTTTCCTTCAGTTGAGAGTCTAATGCGGGCGCCTGGACAGGGCCTGAACCTTCCAGCCCTTTAAGCTGATTCTCTAATGACGCTATTCTTCCCTGCAGTTCGGCCTCTTTCGCCTTATCGAGACCTTTTTCTTTTTGAGCTGAAAGTTTACGTTCGTATTCCTGTTTTAGCAAGTCGAGTCTGGCTTGCCATTCCTTGGCATTTGATGACAGGTCCTTATTAAGGGCTTCAATAGCGTTTTCTTTCTGTTTCAGCTTGGCTTCTAAAGACGTCGTTTTGTCGGAGGTTTTTGGCGCTGGCTTCGCTTCTTTAATACCTTTTTCTTTTGTTACGGAGAGTTTTTTCTCATATTCCTGCTTTGCTGAATCGAGCTTGGCCTGCCATTCTTTGTCTTTGGACAATAGATTTTTATTGAGCGTAGATAATGCTTCTTCCTTCTGTTTCAACTGGGTCTGGAGGGATGCAATTTCTTCTTCTGCCTGAGGTGTTTTTGGTTTACTCACATCTTCTTCTTGCACCCTGGCGAGTTTCCTTTCATATTCAGTTTTTAGCGAAGTGATTTTGGCCTGCCATTCTTTATCCTTCTCTTTCAATTTTGCTTCTAAAGAAGCTGTCTCTTCGGCAGGCTGAGCAGGTTTTGGAGTTTCTACTTTTTGCGCGGAGAGTTTTTTCTCATATTCCTGCTTTGCTGAATCGAGCTTGGCCTGCCATTCTTTGTCCTTGGATGATAGATTTTTATTGAGCGTAGATAATGCTTCTTCCTTCTGTTTAAGTTGGGCATCAAGTGACGATAACTTAGAAGCTGACTCTCCGGCAGGCTGAGCAGGTTTTGGAGTTTCTACTTTTTGCGCGGTTAGTTTTTTCTCGTATTCCTGCCTTAGAGAGTTAAGCTTGGCCTGCCATTCCTTGTCTTTAGATGATAGGGTCTTATTTAAAGACGATATTACATCTTCTTTTTGTTTTAACTTAGTTTCCATAGACAAAACCTTATCTTCGGCCTGAGGCGCGATTTTTGTTTGCTCGGCACCTTTTTTATCAATCTCTACAAGTTTTTTCTCATATTCAGATCTCATGGCATCCAGCTTTGCTTGCCATTCGCCTTCTTTGGTTAAAAGGCCTTTATTCAATTCTTGAACATCCTTTTCTAAAAAGAGGATTCTTTGTTCCTTCTCTTTTACCTTACCTTCTAAAGAACTTATTTCATTTCCCAATTGATCTTGTTTTGAGGTGAGCCCTTTTTGTTGGACTGATTTGCGGCCATATTCCTGCCTTAGGGAGTCGAGTTTAGCCTGCCATTCTTTATCTTTTGAAGAAAGGCTCTTGTTGAGCGTAGCCATAGTATTTTCTTTTTGCTTTAATTGATCTTCCAAAGAACTTATCTTATTCTGGAGCTTGCCGCTATCTGAAATTTCTTCTTTTCGTCCTGTGATTTTTTGTTCATATCCCAGTTTCTCTGCGTTTAGTTTGTCTTGCCATTCTTTATCTTTCAATGTAATGGTCTCATTTAGGCTGAAAAGCGTCTTTTCTAAAGATGCTGTTTTTTGATCTTTTTGGCTCACCGCTGCAGTTAACTCCGATTTTTCTTTTTCTAAGTATGCTACTTTCGATTCCTTGCTTTGCACCTCATTCATTAATGCCAAAACCTGGCTACTGGAATCGCTTTCTAACCCTTTCGCTTTAGACTCTAGTTTAATTATGTTATCTTCTAACAATTCGATTTTCTGGTCTTTTTGCGCCGCGCTTGCATAAATCGTTGATTTTTCCTTTTCTAAAGACGCGATCGCGGATTGTTTGCCGGATAATTCTTCCTTTAACGACAGGATTTGATTGGCAGAGTTATT
>PEWV01000021.1 GCA_002780005.1 Candidatus Aquitaenariimonas noxiae
TTAATAAAGGTTACCATAGGTTAATAAAAAGTTACTGCAACTTCTTATTAACTAACGGCTTGTCTTAATGCCTATTATTAACCTATTGCAACTTGTAGTAACTTATTAATATTAGCGGCAGCAAGGTCCGTTATACCAAAATCGTACTTCTAAGTCAAGGGGGCCTCTTCTAAAGTGTAGTTAACGAAAAAGTGGGGGGGTAAGCATTAGGATAAAGACTGGGGTTTTCTTTTTAGCTTTCTTAAGAAGGCTGGTCTTTTAGACTTGTTTTCAACGCTAGGTTCGGCTTTAGCAATCTTTTCTACATCGGTTAATTGCTTTGATTGAGTAAGTTCTTCCGCCTTAACTGCTTCTCCTTCGGATTCTGATACGGCTGTCTGAGAACCTATCTTTCCGACCTCGTCTTCCTCTGTTTTTCTTCTTTTCCCCTGGCCGCCATAGTAATAACCGTAATAATAATACCTTTCCTTCCTAATATCTATATAATTCAATGCGATGCCTAATATTTTAGCATCTATATCCAAAAGCCTTCTCTTGCCTTCAAATGCCGCTTCGCGCGAAGTTTTAGAACCACGTACAATGTAAACTACCCCATCGACCAATTTGGCCAGAATTAGGGCATCGCTTACCGCAATTATAGGAGGTGAATCTATGATAATTCTGTCAAATTTGGCCTTGGCCTCTTTTAGGAAAAGCTTAGTTCTTGGAGAGTCTAATAGCTCCACTGGATTAGGTGGTACGCGTCCTGAAGCAACAATGCTCAGATTTTCAACCATAGACTTCTGGACCACTGAGTCAAAATCTGCAGCTCCTGACAAATAATCTCTTAACCCTTTAGAATTCTCTGTTTTGAATATTTTGTGCACCGTAGGGTGACGCATATCGGCATCAACTAAAAGAACCCTGTCCCCGCCTTGCGCCATAACTATGCTTAAATTTGACGATAATGATGTTTTACCTTCTTGAGGTGCAACGCTTGTTAATAATAACGCATGCGGCGGAGGTGTGGTAAGGGTAAAATTTATATTTGTTTTCACGCTGCGCAAAGATTCGCTCACCTCGGATCTGGGGTATAAGTTTGCATAAAGACCGACTGTGGCCCCCTTAGTTCTAACGATTGGCACATGCCCTAAAAATGGCAGCTGAATGTAGGCTTCGATATCTCTCTGATTTCTTATAGAATCATCTAGATATTCCAAGGTAAAGGCTGCTGCCGCACCGCTTAAAATTCCAATAAAAATAGCCATTATAATATTAGTTGATTTCCTTGGTTTTATAGGTCCTTTAGGTACTTCTGCTTTATCAATCACCCTTATATTGCTGGCTTGCAGCCCCCCTGAGATATCTGTTTCTTTCATTCTTTTTAGAAGAGCTTCGTACATTTCCCGATTTGTTTCCGTATCTCTTTTTAATACATTATATTCAATGGCCATACGATTAAGCTCCAGCGCCTTCTTTTCTTGTTCTGTTAATGCTAATAATGCGGTTCTTTCATTAGCTTCGGCTTCTTCATACTCGCCTTTTATGCTATCAACCACCTTGCCAATCTCCGTATCTATTCTTTCTTGTAAAGTCTTTAATTCTGATTTAAGTTGAATTATTTTAGGGTGTTTCTCTTTATACCTTTTCATCATTTCCGAAAGGGTGCCTTCTTTTGTAGCACATACTTGTTTCAATTCCTGCACTAGCGCATTATCCCTAACAGATGGCAAGGTGTCAGGCTTATCTCTATTTTCTTCGACTTGCTTATATTTATTCTCTGTCTCAAGTTTCTTTCCTTTAGCTTGTGTCGCTTTGGAGTTTAATTCTGCCAATTTTTGAACTACTATATTCTGGCTTTCTTCTAAAGAAACTAATTCATTTGTTTCCTTATATTCCTGCAGTTTTTTCTCAGATTCCTCGACTTTTTCTTTCATCTTTTTCATTTCATCGGTAAGCCATCCGACTGCATATTTGGTAGTAAAAAGCTTGTCTTCTATATCCTTTTTTACATATTCTTCCGCTATGGTATTTGCGATAGTGGCGGCGAATTGAGGGTTATCTGACTGGACATTTATATTAACCAGCCTACTCTTTCCTACGGGTTCGATAATAATCATACCTAAGAGAGCATCAATGGGATTGCCTCCTTGAAAACGCGGCGAGGCAGTAAGATTAAGCTTTTCTACAATCTTTTCCGCTAATGAACGGCTCTTTAATATTCTGTATTGAGTCTGATAATATTCCGTTTCCGCAGAGGGCATAGCATATACTTCCTGGAAATTAAGGATCTGCGGCTCATTTCTTTCAATTAATATTTGGGTAGTGGCCTGGTATATAGGCGTGGCTGTATAAGAGTATACACTGACTATAAATACAAGAGATAATAAAAAAGTTAAGAGAATCTTCTTTCTACGTATAATTACTTCTATATAATCCTTAAGTTCCCATTCCTTATAGAATTTATATAACGGTTCTCTTTCCATTTATAGATTTATCTTGTTCCTTTTATGGTTAAATCATGGTCTGTTAATATAACTTCTTCAACTGAAAGAATTAAATTTTTTCTTGTCAAAACACTATTAATCTTTTCCGTAATCCTATCTAAAAATACGCGCGGCATCGGTAAGGGAACATTACCATTGCCTAAGGTAAATTTATAGTCTTCAACTTTATACCTAAAGCCGCCCCTAGACGCAGCTGCTAGTATGGCCCCGTTTCCGCGAATGGATATTTTACCAAGTTGCGATGCACCTGAAATTCTTATTTTTCCTTCTTCAAAGTCCACATATATACCAGTAATAATATTGCCTACGCCTATTTTTTCTAACATCTTTTTTACAATTTCGTTCATATCTTTTTCTGTATAAATCTTTTTATAGGGAGTTTTACTGTTTACGGCCTTGGGCTTGCTTATATCTAATACCGTGCCTGCAAAGCCCATGGCGCCTTTAAACATCATAACATCTAACCACCCTTTAGGCGCCCTTTCTTCGGTCACCACCTCTTGCGCGTATTCGCTATTTTTCATAGCCATGTTAAAATCTGAATATTTTTCTCTGAGTTTCAAAAACGCCTCTTTAGACTTTTCTCCGTCGTATAAATCGTAAAGGTATGTCATGCTAGTTTGCATTAAAGCTATGGGTGCTATGGAACTGCTCCTATATGTATCGGCTATTTCCTCATACCTGTTTATAGCCTCTTCATACCTCCCCTGCCGGTTATAAATATCTGCTAACTGATATTTTGAATCTAAAACTAGATCAGAATCTGGATAAAGTTTGATTAATTCCTCAAGGACTGCTATGCTTTCATCCAGTTTATTGTGTAATTTATAAATCCACGCTAGATTGAATTTGGCTCTACTCGCTGTTTCTGTTGATGAATCTTGTTCTATGGCTTTTTTAAATGCATCCAATGCTGTATCAAAATCCAAAATTTGCATGCTAACCGTTCCTAGCTTAAAGTATGTGCTTTGCAGTTCATTTTTTGACACAATGGAAGGTATCTTTTTAAAAAGATCTTCTCGCGCGCCAACCATTTTCTGCATTTCACCGAAAGTCGATAATAATTTTTGAGCTACTTTTGCTTCCACGGTGCCGGCGTATTCTTTCATAATAGTATTAAGCAATTTTTCTGCATTTTTATATGAACCCATTTTTTGGTATGTATACGCAAGGCGAAGTTTTAAAGATTTTATTTCCTGATAATTGGGATAATCATTAATTAATTTTTCATAAGCGTTTTTAGCTTCTTCTAAATTCCATTCTTTATCATAAGCATTCGCTTGGTTTAAAAAATCAACGTCTATATCCAGGCTGCCCGCCTCTTTCTTTCCGCCTGATATTAAACTGGTCGAAATCTCTCCCAGATTATCCGCACCCCTAATCATGCCGTTATTTATTCTATCCAACGCGGCTATGGCAGGACCCTTATCGATTTCCCTCGCTTTATTCTTTATATCCAAAATCTCTTTCATATTGATTTCTGCATCTTTAATCTCGCGAACAGGACTCTCTGACCCTTTACTCATTACATTATGAGCATACTCTAGGGCCGCAAATTCTGTAGAATTAAACTTTTTCGAAGAAGTTAATTTATCTAATAATAGAAGCTCTAAAACTATTTTTGCATCCTTCGCGTCTTCTGTCGATTCGGATTGTTCTACTACATTAAGAGAAAATTTCAATTCTTCTATGGAGCGATCTAGAAGAAATTTATTATAGCTCATGAAAAAAATTACTGTCACTATTATTACAATTAATAACGTGTAAAATGATTTCATTGTCTCTATCTGCTCCTAATTTAAAACCTTTACAAAAATCAAAAGTAAGTACAAATAGCTACCCTTTTTATCATGCTGGCAGCTTAATATAGTTTTTGCATAACAAAATATAAAAATTTTTCTCTTAAACAACTTTTGCTTATAACTCTTACTTTGAACGAAGCCTAGCTATAATAGAAATTATCAATGCTGTATTTAAAACTGATAAGAGGCTAGTTGCCTTAAAACCCATAACATTAGGACCGCCCATTAAAAAACGGCCTGCGCCGATTGCCACAATAGCGACTATAGCTATCCAAAAAATATAGTTCTCGAATGTCTTCATTTGCGCTCACCTCCCTCCTTGTAATATTAAAAGAAACTTCTCGGCACTATTATCATATCATCCGGTCTTATAGTATATTCTTCTTTTATCTTTCCTTCTTCATCCGTAGTGCTATTCACATTCACTTTTATTTCTTTCTCCCTGCCGCCTATTTGGCGTATGATCCTTATGCTGGAAGAAGCAAAATCCGTAAACCCGCCTGCCATGGTTACGGCCTGAAGAGGGCCTATCTTGCCGGCCAATGGATGTGCACCCGGTTGTTTAATTTCTCCTGCAATAAAAAATTGCTGTTTCGGTATTAATACTGTAATATCGGGATTTACCAAATAATCCGCTGCTAAGAGTTCCGTTATTTTATCATCCAATTGCTGAAGGATAAGGCTTTCTGCCTTGACAGTCCCGATCAAAGGATATGAAATATTGCCTTGCTCATCTATCACTACTGTTTGATTAAGGTCGGGCTCGCCCCACGCGGAAATTTGTACGATATCGCCTTTTTTTAAAACGTACTCCTCTGCGCCACTTAACGGAACAACAACGCTTATATAAACTAGAAAAATTAAAAAAGCATACCTTATCATTTTTATGCTTCCCTCTAGGATCGTGCTTATTACCATAACACGCTCCTTACGCTGATCAAATACGTCCTGTCCACATACTCGCTACCAACGCTTGTAGAATCTTTTCTAGTAATGTTGTGAGATAAGGTGGCCTTCAACCTATCTCCAAGATTGAAATCAAAACCGAGGCCCAAACGAAAAATATCTTCTTCCAGCACGCCAGTATAATCCCTCATCTCATAAACAGTTGATATAAAGCTGCGCATCAAAGGGGTGAAGTAATGATAAATGCCTGCACCAAGTTTTGTACAGTCATAACCAATACCGCCGGAATACGATGGCTCTTTGTTAAAAGTATAATCCATCTCTAGAGTAGTTACTCTGGAGAAGATGCTTGTCAGTCCAAGATTAACAAAAGGCGCACCTTGTGTTTGAGCAACGTGTGCATACTCTCTGTATTCCCAACCAAACTCCCCTTTGCCTTCGATTACATTAGCAAGTATATGAGTAAAACCTAATTGTAGACCATTGGCGTTGTAATCTGATATAGGGCCTTTTTTATCGCTATGATTATAAAATATATATGCGGGAGAGAGCGATGTACGCCTTGTAAAGTTATGGGTCAGGCCAAACCCTACCCTTTGATCCCTTACGCTAAAAGTATTATTTCTCCCATGGTTTCTGACGCCAGCAGCATTATTTGCATAATCCAACCAAAGCTTGTTTCCCGCTCGCAGGAAATTATATTCTCCTTTCATATAAAAGCTATTATAATCAACCTTTTCGAGGGTATGCCCTGATGGCGTATAGTCGGAGCCTTCTAACTCTGTTAAAGAACCGATTCTTTGGTACGCATCTGCAAGCTTAATAAGTATTCTGGGAGAGAAATGATACACGCCCCGGGCTCCTACGGAATAATTAAACCATTCGGTATCTAACTTTTGATATCTGTTCATTGTTAAAGTGTAATTAGTATCAATAAAAAGCTTTTCCGTCAAAAAATCTAAACGAAAAGTAGGCGTGATGTTAGTTATAAAATCTCCTCTCTTATAGTTATGTTCATTATATATATTATCGTCGTAAGCCTCTGTAACGTCTGTATTAAAATGGCGTATGACGTTCAAGCCTTCTTTTTTTGGGATTAACCATTCTTCTTTAACTCTTTTTCTAACAGTAACTTCCCTTTCATAATGGCTTAAAGTTGAGGTTAAAATTTCTTCCCTTCTGCCTATGGCGTCGCCAGTTTCTTGCGTTTGGGCATAACAATTTGAACAAAATAATGCGGTAATTAGCATAAAAGATATTATTATACATATACGTAAAGTAGTAATAATACCCATCCTTCGTTTTTGCAAAACGGCTTTATCATTTTATATTAGAATAAAGTATACGTTATATTATATAGGTTTGTCAAGGTCTAAAATGAATTGTTCACGGGGAATCATATTAATTGATAAATTTATAGTAAACCCTTGACACATATGCTATAATTATACCAAAGAAATTGGATTAATGCAACGAATATAACGATAAAAAAGGAATGCATATGCTTGAAAGATATAAATATGTGGACACTAGGCAATACCTTCGCCTTCCGGTTTCAAATTTGATAAAGTATAAGATATTAGAAAAACAAAAAGCTGAAAAAGCAACTTTGTTAACTGCTAAGGATAGGGTAAAAGGCGGGGTATCTTTCACTTCTAATGAAAAATTGCCATTGTCTGCTGCAATAGAATTGGAAATTAGCTCTCCGACAACTTCTTATCCAATAAAAGCTATCGCTAAAATTGTCAGAATTGAAAAAATTGAAGAATTCAAGACTTATAAAATATTCGCCCAACTCATAGCAATAAAAGATGAGGACATGAAAAATCTAGGGTTGATAGACTCGAATGAGATTATAAACCTCACCCCTCCTGATTTTTCAATAAATTATAAAATTCTAGGGATCCGAGAAGTTGAAATTTATACTACTTCGATTACAAAAGATATAAGCGGCGGGGGTATATCATTCATCGCTAAAGAGGACCTTTCAGCATCTACGGTTATCGAATTGGAAATCAACTTCCCGGCAGCATCTTCCCCTATAAAAGCCATTGCCAAAGTTGTGAGGTCTGAAGTAATAAAGGGGCGGTCCGACATTTATAAAGTAGGCGCCCAGTTTATTAAAATAAGCGAGAAAGACAAAAAAGCTATAGACGACTACGTAAAGTTCGTATTGGGTAATAAACCCACCCGAAAATGGTGGTGGAGAAAATTCAAATAGAAATTTCTACTTACCGAGCGCCTCGATTACCATACCAGCCGTTCCAACAGCACGAAATGCCTTTATAAAATCTTTGGCGCTTTTATAAGCGTCCTCTTCCATGCTTTTTATATTACTGGTGGGGATGCTGTCTATTTTTGCCTTAAAAGGTTTAGTGGCGAATTTCAGGTCTTTTTTATTATCATCGCACCATTTATTCATCTCAGCCATAAGATCTTTCGGTATATGCCTATGGGCGATATTCTGCCATTCGGTCCCTACGTTGCCTTTTCTTATTCCATAATCCGCGAACTGTCCGACCATGGTAAGGGGTGTACCTGTTATTCCATGTTGGGCAATGCATATCCCCTTCCCTTTAATCGCATTATAGATTTCGCCGGTCCTATCTAAATGTATATGGACCTCTTCACCTGCTTTATAATTGCCGTGCTTCGAACCATTATTTATTGCTAAAAGATCCGGATGGATCCCGTTCTTATCTAAACCATCGATATAAGTTACGGCTTCTTCGACGGATGTGATCTCCCCGCCGTCTTGAATAGCCTTTATTTCCCCAACCTCTACTTCCAACCCGAAATTTTTAGCTACTATGGGTCTTACCAGTTCTGTCGTAATCCTCACATTATCAGGAATGTAATTATGTGAAGCGTCTATCGCAAAAGAGGTATAGCCGGCTTCAAGCTCGGCCTTTATCAATCCCCTTGCCGTTTCTATCTCTTTCTCCGATGTATCTTTAACTGTAATATGATCGCCATGTATAAAAAACGGTTTGCTAAAACCTGTTTTTTCCGCATAGCCAATTACTGTATCAAAAAATATCTGTGGCGTTTGGCCTGTATAACCGCCTTCAACGTTTCCTTCAGAGCGCGCAAGCTCGAATGCCACTATTGCATCCAGTTCTTCCGCCGCTCTCATAATACCGGCGATAACATGCTTTATTCTTATATTGCATGCCATTATAATTACTTTCTTGTCTTTTAGGATATTGAATATCTTGTGTGAATCCAATAAACAAACCTTGCTCTTGGCACCCAGCTTTTTAATGATGCCCTCCGGCCTTTTCTCCATCACTTTTTCCAATGTATTTGTGCGACGCATGCTGAACTCCTTCCTTTTTATTTATGGAGAATTATATCACAAAGGATGTACAATTGTAAATATTTTATTTGACAAAGTAGTGTCAAGATAATTGGACGCTTTCGTGTTTAGGTTCTTCGATCAATGTAAATATGT
>PEWV01000074.1 GCA_002780005.1 Candidatus Aquitaenariimonas noxiae
AGCACCTGCCGGTAGCTGCTCCAAGTTAAAATAGCTGGAATGTCTCACTGCATATGGTAGCGACAGGGATGAGTAGTGAAATTGTCCCGCCTACGCCCCACTTTTTGCTCTTTATGTGCGGGATCCCGCACATGTATGCTTAAAGTCAGGTTTAGGCGGGAATAATTTTTCCCAAATGTGGCTTTAGGACTTACGACGAGCGCCGGTAGGAGTGTACAGAATGAATAGCGCATAGGCACGAGGAGTAAGTTCAAAACCACGGGAAAAATTGTCTTAAAGCCATGAGCCCCTGTTGCTACCATTAAAGGCTTTGAGGTGTCTGGTGACTTGGTGTCGTGGTGACTGGTGACGTTCTATTTCTTAACCGAGGTTCTTCTGAGGATCGCAAGTGAGGCTGCATATGCGAGGATCCCTGCAAGAACGGAAATGACAAGATAGCCTATTATAACCGGGAGTAAAAATCTGTACGTCTCGGGTTTTACCAACTTGACCCAATGAAAGTCCTTGATGAATAGCGCCCACTCCGAATAGACATTGCTCCAATGCCAGCCAAGTATCCCTGAGCCAAGCTTTATTGCTGGGATGATCGCCAATACTGTAAACCAGGTATTGGTAAGAAGCGCAGCTATGAGCACGCTCGCACTGTTCGCCTTTAGGATAAACGCAAAGAGTAAGCCTAGGAGCGTGCCGAATCCCGGCATAATTCCTGCAAAAACCCCTAGCCCAAAACCTAGAGCTACCTTCTGGGGTGTATCATTAATTCTGACTAGTTTGATATAAGCCAACTTTAATAATCGAATAAGTCTTTTCATATTAAGGAATTATTGGGATGATTACAGTGATGAAAAACATGATTACGGTGATGGTTAAAGGCAATCACTGTAATCTCATTTTGTATCACTGTAATCATTTCTGTAATCATTATTTTTTTATTTATTATAAAAAATTCATTTTCTTATTTATCTTTTTCACTATTTCCATTGCCCAAAGCGGAAAAGAAGAAATGGCAATAACCAAAATCCAATCAAACAATCCCAGGGGCTCGGTCTTGAAAATACCGTTTATAAACGGCAAATAGACAACGCTCATCTGTAATAAAAATGATATAAGTGCCGCTAAAATCAGTTTTTTATTTGTAAATAGTCCTATCTTAAAGAGCGACTCTGTCATATTCCGGCAGTTAAATGAATGAAAAAGCTGCGCGCATGATAACACTATAAAAGCCGCAGTTCTCGCGCGGGCCAAGCTTCCGTCTTCAATGAACAGGACAAATACAAATGCAAGAAGACTGCACGCCGCGATAAAACTCCCCTGCACCAGCATTAAAAATGCTCTTTTTTTTGTTACGACAGCCTCATCAGTCGGGCGCGGGGGTTGTTCCATAATGTTAGGACTGGCGGGGTCCACCCCCAAAGCCAAAGCCGGGAGGCCGTCTGTTACTAAATTGACCCAGAGGATCTGGATCGGAAGGAGCGGGACAGGCAATCCTACAAGCGAGGAAATGAACATGATCAAGATCTCACCTGCATTACAGGATAAAAGGTAATGGACAAACTTTTTTATATTGTCATAGATACCTCTTCCCTCTTCGACAGCTGCCACGATCGAGGCGAAATTATCGTCTGTAATAACCATGTCTGAAACTTCTTTTGTGACATCAGTGCCTGTTATTCCCATAGCTACGCCTATGTCGGCCTCCTTCACCGCAGGCGCGTCATTCACCCCGTCGCCTGTCATAGCCACAACCTCTTTATGGCTGCGCCATGCGCGCACGATTCTTAATTTATGCTCGGGCGAAACCCTGGCGTAGACAGGAATATTCTTAACTTCTCTTTTAAATCTTTCGTCATCCAATTTATCAAGCTCTTCCCCTGTCAGTGCCAAAGAGCCCTCTTTGAAAAACCCAAGCCACTTTGCAATGGCTATAGCTGTATTTTTATGGTCGCCGGTGATCATAACTGTTTTAATGCCGGCGGCCTTGCACTCTTCGATCGCTTTTTTTACTTCTTCTCTCGGAGGATCGATCATCGCAATGAGCCCCGCAAAAGTAAGTTCGCGTTCTATAGACTTAGCATCGATCCTAGACTCACCCGCGGTCAAAGTCCTATAAGCGACTGCCAGAACACGCATCGCGGAATCAGCCAACTCGTTATTGGATTTGAGTATCTTTTTTTTGTCGTCATCATTTAATTTCCTGATCACCCCATTCTTTTCCTCGATATTGGCGCAGTCATTCAAGAGTATGTCAGGGGCCCCCTTGACATAAGCTATTGTTCCGGTCTCATCCTGACGGATGACCGTCATTTTTTTGCGCTCTGAATCAAAGGGTATTTCGTCAACAAAACGAAATTCTTTTCCTTCTCTTTCCTTGAATAAGCCAAGTTTTGCCCCAACCGTTAAAATGGCTCCCTCTGTGGGGTCTCCGACAATTTTATATACGCCGTCTGATTTTACGAGCTCGGCGCCGTTGCACAAAACGCCTAAAAGCAATGTTTTCCTTAAACTAGGCCAATCCAGAGGATTGATCTTCTTTTCACCTACTAAAAAATCTCCTTTAGGCTCATATCCTATGCCTGTTACCTTAAAAATCTGCCCGTCTGTGAAAACAGCTTGAACCGTCATCTCATTTTTTGTCAAGGTACCCGTTTTATCCGAGCATATGACAGTGGCGCAGCCAAGTGTTTCTACAGAAGGGAGCTTCCTTATAAGAGCATTGCGCCCGACCATTCTCTGCACCCCTAAGGCAAGAGCGATGGTAACTACCGCGGGCAAGCCTTCCGGTATAGCCGCTACGGCCAGGCTCACCGAAGTCAAGAACACATCTATGATCTGTCCGCCACGCAGCCACTCCATTAAAAATACAAGCCCGACAAGCACGAAACAAAGATAGACTATCCATTTCCCGAATTCTTCCAATTTCTTCTGTAAAGGCGTCGCTTCCCGCTTGATCTGCTGGATCATGCCGGCGATCTTTCCGAGTTCTGTACTCATACCCGTCTCTACGACTAGTGCCTTTGCCTTGCCTGAAGCAACAGACGTACCTATGTAAAGCATGTTTGTCCTATCCGCCAAAGAGACTTCTTTTTCTAGAAGGGCGCGGCTTGTTTTCATCACAGGCGTGGATTCTCCGGTCAAGGACGCTTCCTGAACGTTGAAATTGGACGTGAGCCAGGCGATGCGGCTGTCCGCCGGAATACTATCTCCGGCCTCAAGCTCAATAAGATCACCCGGCACTAGTTTAGAGGTGGGAATGATATCACGCTTATTATCTCGGATAACTTTCGAAGTGGGTGAGGATAATTTTTTTAAAGCGGCCAGAGATTTTTCGGCCCTGTATTCCTGTACAAAACCAAGTATGGCGTTTAAGATAACGATCGCGACTATGGCTAAGGCGTCAATCCATTCGCTTAAAAAACCCGAGACAATAGCCGCTCCGATCAAAACCCAGATAATAAAATCATTAAACTGTCCGAAGAAGAGGCTTAAAGGCGAGATACCCTTTTCCTCTTTTAGCTTATTAGGGCCATATTTATCAAGCCTTGTTCTTGCGTCCTCTGCGCTTAACCCGGAAATTAAATTAGCGCTTAAAGCTTTGCCCGCTTCCTCAATGTCTGCTTGCCACCATTTTTTCATCGCGCCCCTCTGCCTTTATGTATGTTTTTATTATACAACACCCGCTTTAATAGATTCAACTATAACTTTAACCCAATCGTTTTGCTGCGGATAAATAAAGGCTGTTTTTACAAATGTTTCGACGTCGAATTTCTCTCCTATATGCATCTCCAGGATAACTTTATTATTGCCGCTAGGCTCAACCTTGTAATTCCAGTTTTTAATGACAAAATCATATATTATTTTCTTTCTTAATGAGTCTTTTGTGAATTTCAGGGAATATGCTTTCTCGCTTATTTTGTGAGTCGTATACCTGAGGCCTTTACTTTTAAAATATGGGGCGAATTCTATCCTGAAAGGGGATTCTACCCTTAATTTAAACGCTCGATTTTCTTTGCCCGCAATTCCGTATAATTTGCCCCATTTACCCAATATGTTATTTACCGAATTGATGAAATTAGGGTTCTTTATATCATCCTCCAGTATAGATACGGCTTTTTTATCCCACGCCAATCTTACAATGTCATCGCCTATGATCCATACCGGCTCAGACTTATCCGTTTTCCAATAAGACGAAACATAAGAACGAAAGTACGGAATTAGAGACGTATCGACTTTCATAAATGCCCTTGCTAAGGTTATGCCAAAATATTTCCGCAAAATGCCTCGCCCACGCTCGCCGACAGAGACCGAAAAGTCTTTCTTCACCTCATTATCTCTCAGCTCTTTGATCCTCGCTTTAAATTGCTCAAGAGTGAAATTTTTCTCTTTTATTGCCATATTTTCCGCACCCGGGCCGTATTCCTCAAACTTTATATTCTTCTGGTAAGCCTCCCATAAAGTTTTTCTTTCTATCCCTGCCGAGATAAAAGCCCACGGCTTTTTCAGGCTTTCTTCCAAAGAAGAAGATCTTAGCAGATCCTGAATATCGACTCCTAGATTTTTTAGATTTTTCATAAATGAATTAAAAAAGAGCGGGGTAACATTTTTATAGTATATAAAACCCGACTCTTCCAAGGCGAGGAGAATTGCGTCTTTTATTCTCGGGTCTTCTGCCCTTATTAGAATCTGCGACACCAGATATTCTTTCACCCCCATAGCCTCGCGCGCCTCGAAATTAAAATCGGAAATCCTCCTGTGCATCTTTTTTATGATCACGTCATACGCCTCAGGGGTATAAGAGGCGTCAAATTCGAGCGGCGTAAAAGGAAAACGCACGAGAGGCGTGATTGAGAATACGACCCTCGTAGAAGACGAGGCTTTTTTCTTTTCATCCTGTATCATTTTAAGGAGCGTGCCAAATTCTTTAAAATCATCTTCAATTTCTCTGCCGGTGCAAAGCAGGAAAATCTTAAGCTCCCTCACGCCTGCTTTGAAAACGAGCGAGAAACTTTTGCGCAAACCCTCGTCTTTCAGGTTTTTATTAAGGTATTTTCTTAAACGCGCCGATATCCCTTCAAGGCCGCAGCTGAAATTCGATTTACCGAGTAATTTTTGATATTCTATAATTTCAGGGTCTTTCGCTATCATATCAAAACGCTGCGTCTTAAGACCTATATTTTTAAATACCGGAAGAAGATTCCAGATAAGTTCATAAAATTCCGAATACATATTAAAATTAAAACTAAAAAGGTTAATTCTCTCAAGGCCCATCCTTGCCTTCATGCTCATCGCTTTGTCTAGAAGAACGGACGACGCCAGTTCTATATAAGGTTTTCTCGTCCAGCTTTCAGAGCAGAAACCGCACAATGCCCTGCATCCTTCGCTGATTTGGAGGTAGCCCGCGCCGATCTGGTCTTCGTTATATGAAACAACGCCTTTTTCCGGTAATTCTACATCAAGAGGCCGCAAGCCCGCTCTTTTGCAAGTTTTTCTCTTCCCGTCGGAAGAGAAAAATCCCGGAACGCCTTCCAGCTCTTTCAAAATATCCACTTTTGATTCGCGCGCCTTGTAACCCGAAGAGCATATTTTCAACAATTCCCTGATCGCGGACGGGTTTTCCCCTACAAAAACTCCGTCGACCAGGCCTTTGTCTCCCCATATCGAAGATGTGTGCGGCGCGTTAGCCCCGCCTAATATTATAAGCGGTATATCGGGCCTTTTTAAGCGCGCGCTTTTTTCAAGAGGTATACCGCTATTTTTTAAGAATAGGGGAATATTTAGTATCTCCTGAATTATAGAATCGGAAAAACCGATCACGTTAAAGCCTTGTGGGCCGTATTTTGTTTGAGTCCCCAAGAGCCACGGGATTTTATTTTGCGCGAAAATCTTGGAATCCCCTTCCGGAGGCAAATAAGCCAAATCCGGAAATACATCCGGCAAGGATGAGGCTAATTGATAAAGTAACGAATGCGTGTAGGAATGTTCAACATCCCGGTAGGTGGAAAGCCGCACAAACAAAACCTTTAACGGCCTTTTATTGTATTCTTCGGTAGGGATGGTGTTTAGTTCATTGCCGCGCAGCCACGTTCCGCAATACGCCAGCTCGGGATATACGGATTGGTACCATTTTGTAAAATCGTAATTTTTATCATCGCCATGTTTTTCATGAGGCATAGGCAAAAAATTTCTTAAAGTGGTGGGGCTTCTATTCGATCAATCGTTCAATCGCTTCAGAAATGCCTTCATCCTGCTTAAGGCTTCTTTTAGATTCTCGAAAGTTGCAGCGAACGATATGCGGATATGATCATCAAATTCTTTGCCGAAAGCGCTGCCCGGCACAACTGCTACTTTTTGCTCTTTTAAAAGCCGCTGGCAAAAATCTATTCCTTTAAGGCCCGTATTCTTTATGGATGGGAATGTATAAAAAGCGCCCTGCGGCTTTTGGCACTTTAGTCCTATCTGGTTCAGTTCTCCGACTATGAATTCCCTTCTCCTTCTGTATTCGCGTTTCATTTCCTCAACCGATCTCCTTCCGCTCACAAGGGCTTCGCATGCAGCCATTTGAGAAGTTATCGGAACACACATAATGGTATATTGATGTATTTTTGTCATAGCGGCAATTATATCTTTAGGGCCGCATGCAAAACCGACGCGCCAACCTGTCATAGCGTAACTTTTGGAGAATCCGTCAAGGTAAAGCGTACGGTTTTTTGCCTTGGGAAGCGTAGCAAAATGGGTGTGCTCAAAATCATAAGTAAGGTCTCTGTATATCTCGTCCGAAATGCAGAGAATCGAGTGCTTCTCGAGCACTTTATTTATTTCGAGCAATTCCTTTTTAGTATATGAAACCCCGGTGGGGTTGGTGGGGTAGTTAAAAAGAATTCCCTTGGTTTTCTTGTCTATGGCTTTTTCTATTTTGCGAGGCGTTATTTTGAATCCGTCGCTCTTGGTATCTATATATACGGGAGTACCGCCTGCCAATTCTGTCATAGGCCCATAAGAAACATAGCTAGGGCTTGGAATAAGGATTTTATCCCCAGGGTTTATAAGGGCCCTCAAGGCAAGGTCCACCCCTTCGCTAACGCCCACAGTGATCAAGATCTCCTCTTCCGGGTCGTATAGAAGATTGTTCTTATGCTTTAGATAATTACTTATCCCCAGTCTCAATTTATACAGTCCCTTATTCGAGGTATATGAAGTATAGCCTTTTTCCAAAGAATATATGCCTGCCTCGCGTATCTGCCACGGCGTGACAAAATCTGGCTCTCCCACTCCGAGTGAGATAACATCCTTCATCCCGAGCACTAAATCAAAAAATGCCCTGATGCCGGAAGGCTGCATTTCTTGAACTTTTTTAGAAATCATTTCCATCTCCGACTCTCCGATGATCAATATGATATTGCTATTCTTTGATTTTCTTCCCTGTGTTTCAAAATAATCCCGTCTTCCTTGTATTTTTTCAAAAGAAAGTGGGTAACCGTGCCTCTTACGTTCTCCAAAGGCGAAAGTTTCTCCGATACAAATCTTGAAACTGTATGAATATCTTTGCCTTCGACGATCAGAAGCAGGTCGTAAGTTCCCGAAATAAGATAGCAGCTTGAAACTTCGGGAAAAGAATATATCCTCTCGGCGACCTTCTCGAAGCCCAAGTCTTTCTGAGGCATAATGTTTACCTCTATTAAAGCCCTTAGTTCCGAGCTTGGCTCTTTGACCAATTCTTTATTGATCACTGCCTTATATTTCAGTATTACGCCCTCTTTTTCGTATTTTTTTATGACCTCCTTTATTTTCTGAGGTTTCTTTTTCAGCATCTTGCCGATGTCTTCCGGCGTGATACGAGCGTCTTTCTCCAATATTTCCAGAATCTCGTCCATCTTGCCCCTCCTTCTTAAAGGGTGGAAATTATGCCTTTTTTTCTATTCTCTTAAAACCTAACCTGCCGTTCTTAGAATAAATAATCGCGCCAAGGATAAGGATGGCGCATATAATTATTGCCGTTATCATCCCGGGACTTGTGTTTTTATACTGTATAAGAATGGGCGCCGCTAATAACGAGACCAGATTAATGACTTTAATCATGGGATTAAGCGCCGGCCCTGCCGTATCCTTTAAAGGATCGCCGACGGTATCGCCGACCACCGAGGCCTTATGGCACTCCGAACCTTTACCGCCGTATAATCCGTCTTCGATCGTTTTTTTGGCATTGTCCCATGCGCCTCCCGCACTTGCCATAAACACAGCTAAAAGCTGACCCGATAAGATCACGCCTGCCAGAAATCCTCCCAACGCCTCGACCCTTAAAACCATTCCTATGAGAAGCGGGCTCACCACCGCTATCAATGCCAATCCTACAAGTTCTTTCTGCGCGGCAATCGTGCAAATATCAACGGCATTTTTATAATCAGGTTTTACTTTGCCCTCCATCAATCCGGGTATGCGGAACTGTCTGCGCACCTCCTCGACTATTAATGAAGCCGCGCGGGCGACCGCAGTTATGGAAAGCGAGGAAAACAGCCACGGTACAGCTCCCCCTATTAACATTCCTACAAAAACCGTCGGGTCAGAAACCCTGATACCGGTAAATAAAAGCCTTAAGTGCTCAGGGACGCCCATCTGGGCCTGGACCCTTGTAATATCCGTCATGAATGCGCCGAACAAAGAAACAGCCGCGATCACTGCCGAACCGATAGCCACACCTTTAGTAATGGCCTTGGTCGTGTTCCCGACCGCGTCCAGATCTGCCATGATCTGGCGCGCCTTTGGCTCCATATGAGTCATTTCTCCTATTCCGTTAGCGTTGTCGGAAATAGGGCCGAATGAATCCATGGCTACGTTATTTCCTGTCAGGGTCAGCATACCTATGCCTGTCATCGCAACGCCGTATAGAACGTAAACTGCGGGTTGGCCCCAGTAAATAAGAATTGCCGCTAATATGGTGCCGGCAATAACCATGATCTGCCACACGGAAGACTCGAAACCTATAGCTAAGCCGTGCAACAAGAGCGTCGCCGCACCAGTTTTGGAGCTTTCAGCAATGCCTTTTACAGGGGCGTTTTCGGTATGGGTAAAATATTTCGTAACCTCATCAATAACGATCGCAAGCACTATACCCACAGCAACCGAAAAGAACGCTCTCCACTCGTGCATATAATAATGCGCTAAGAAAAGAAAAGCGACAATGGAAATGCCGGCAGAGGTATAAAAACCCTTGTTTATGCTCTTAAAGGCGTCTCCTCTTTCCTCGTCTTTCTTGCCTTTTACTAAATACGTACCGATAATGGAAGAAATAACGCCTATCCCTCGGATAAGAAGCGGGAAAATAATCCATTTTAATTCACCTGTCAAAGAAACGAGCGCCAACCCGAGGATAAGAGCAGAGACGATCGTAACTTCATAAGATTCAAAAATATCGGCTGCCATACCGGCGCAATCGCCGACATTATCGCCCACCAGATCTGCTACAACAGCCGCGTTTCTAGGGTCATCCTCGGGGATCCCTTTTTCAACTTTTCCTACGATATCAGCCCCTACGTCAGCTGCCTTGGTATATATTCCGCCTCCCACCCTCATAAATAAAGCCAAGAGCGTTCCGCCAAAACCAAAACCTAAAAGCACGTCCGGTGACGCTATACCAAAAATTATAAAAATAGTTGTGCCTCCCAAAAGGCCTAGCCCGTCGGTGAGCATTCCTGTGATCGTCCCGGTCCTGTAAGCTATCTTCAAAGACTCGGAAAAGCTTCTTCTCGCGGCCGATGCGACGCGAACGTTCCCTTCAACCGCCATACGCATACCGAATTGCCCGACTATCAAAGAAAACACAGCGCCCATAACAAAGGCAAGCGCCCGCCCCAACCCTACTACTAGCCTCACCTTATCAAGAGTTAAATTTCTGAAACGGTCAAGCGCTTCAGGACTAGGCGGAATAATATAAACGGATAAAAAGAGGACTACCGTAAGAATAAAGATCAGCGGCAATATTGTTCTTAATTGCCTTTTTAAATATGCATCAGCACCGGTTCGTATGGCATTCCATACCTCTTGCATTTGAGATGTCCCCTTATCATGCCTCAAGATCTGGCTGCGAAGGAGAAGGGCGTAACCAAGGCCTACAAATGATATAAAAAACACCGACCATATGGCGACAATTTCAAAAAACGACGCGTCAGGCAAACTGAACATCTTTATCTATCCTTTCCTTTTGTTCTCCGTTTCTTATCTATTTATTCCAGGTAATAATGATATGAGTATATATCTTAAATAAATAAATTCAAGCAAAATTTCTTTATTTTTTTCCCCTCAAGGCCCTTCCGAGAAGCCTTGATAATTCTTTTTGGGAAGGAGGATTGGATAGCTTTCCGCGGTAGGCCAAACTTATTTCTCCGCGCTCCTCTGAGATCACCAGGGCAATAGCGTCGGTTTTTTCCGTCACACCTATCGCCGAGCGGTGGCGCGTACCCAACTGCGCTGGGATCCCCTCATTCGTACTGACCGGGAGGATCGCTTTAAGCCTTGCTATACGGCCGCGCCTGATGATCACTGCCCCGTCATGAACGTTTGAATTTTTTTCAAAGAGCGCGCTTAAAACCTCTGCCTTTATATCCGAATCAAAGTTCATACCTCCGGCTAAAATAGAGTTTAAATCGTTTCTTTTTTCAATGACTATCAAAGCACCCACCTTGCGGTTGGAGAGAAACTCGGCCGCTCTACATACCTCGACAAGATAAGCCGGTAAAGAGCCGGTGAATAGGTTGCCGTATAAAAACATATTTTTTATGAAAATAAACCCACCAGACAAAAAATCAAAGAGGATCGCTGTTGCGGCAAAGATAATAATTGAAACTGCCGAATATTGTATCACCTCCGCGGGCATGTCGCTGGGGATTAAAACCAAGGCCAGGAACAGGAATAGAAAAAAAGTCAAAAAATTAGAGGTAAATTTCCACCTGGCCAGCTTCTTTCCGCGATACGCGAAGATCAAAGCCACAAAAACAGATAATACGGCAAACCATATTAAATGATTGGTGGTCATTCTACCCCCCCTAAGCCCTTATCATCACTAAAAGCATCTTAAAGCGCTCTTGCGCCTTCAAGGTGTGAGGCTTGTTTGCCGGCATAATGATCATCTCTCCGGCTTTTAAACGAAAAACCTTACCTGAAACCGTGATCTCTGCCTTGCCGTCCGCAATATAAACAAAGGCGTCGAAGGGCGCAGTGTGTTCGCTTAAGCCCTGTCCTTTGTCAAAAGCAAATAGTGTTACAGTCCCTTTCTCCTTTTTTATTATTTCCTTACTTACGACCGAACCATCCTGATAGTCTATTAATCCCGATAGATCCTTTACCTGTCCTATCGATCCTTCCATTACAACCCTTTCTTTTTCACCCTATTCTACACAAATTAAAAACCCTCTGCAACATATTTCGTCGCAGAGGGTTCGCAAATCACTTCTGAGCCTTTAACCGCCAGAACCTGATAAATTAATAATCGGCTGACTTTTCGTCGACAGGGCCGTGCGAGTCTCCACGCTTAAAATGAGGCCTGCCCCTTATGCCTTTTGTCCTGGCATCATGTATTGATTCCAGCCTCTTATACTGATCGGGGGTAAGAACCTGCTTCATCAAAAGAATTGATTCAACCCTTTGCCGTAATTGCGTGCTGTTCAGATCTCCGACTTCTGTAACGAGCTTGTTTATCTTGTTCCTGTCAACGGTATCGCTTTCCATTTCCTGTTTCAACTTTTCTCTCTTGGTCCGGATCTGCTCTCTTATCTCTTTCGCTTTAGCATTATTAACGTCGAATTGCTCCTTGATCTGCTTCTGCTGATCCGGGGTTAGGCCAAGCTCTTTAAATGTCTTGTTCATCTTCGCTTCCTTGTTCACATTCGTTTTTTCCTGTATATCTTCATTAAGCGGTTGGGCATATGATACCCCACAGATGAACAATAATGATACCACCCCAGATAAAAGCGCGGTCTTTACCAATTTCATATTCATGTTAATCGCCCCCTTTCACTATCTTAGACAAAGATGCGGCATAAAAAGTTCCGTCTAAAGAAAGTACTCCTCGATTGACGTGCCAAAACTAATATTATCGGAATAAGTTGAAGCACCATTATCTAATCGGGAAATGAACTCGGATTGGTCTTCTATATAACTGATGACCTCTGACCTGCTGCCAAAAGGCAGTTTCGAAAATATTACCGCTACAAAAACCAGCGCTGTGGCCGTGGCAACGACAACAACCGGCCTCCTGAAAGAAAGTACCCCTTGCAAGAAATCCTTTAAATGCACAAATACGTTCGCAGGCCTGGGTTCTGGCTCTATATCTATTTTTTCTTTTATCCTTTCCCAGAGGTAAGCCGGGGGCTTTAGGATACCTGCATTTTTAAACGGGTCTATCGCCGCGCGCTTTAAGGTTTCCTCAAAACTTCTGCACTTTTCGCAAACACGTAAATGGTCCTTGACCTCTTTAGCCAAAACTCCTTTGGCCTCGCCGTCGGTATAATCGGTCAAAAGTAATTCTTGTATCTTTTTACAATTCATTTTTGACCACCTCTTTTCCCTTGTAAGCCAAAATGGCCTCTCGCGCCCTTTTTAATCTGGTACGCACCGTATTAATATTAACCTTCAAAGCCTCTGATATCTCTTTATAGCTCAGGCCTTCGATCTCCCTTAAGATCATACAGGTCCTCTGTTCCAAGTTTAGCATACCCAATAATGAAGTTACAAGCTTTTCATTATCCTCTTTATAGATACTGTCTTCCCTCCCGGAGGGAGCGCCTTCGGTTTCTATAGCTATATCATAATTGTCTTCTCTTTTACTCATTTCTTTTACTCTTTTGTTGCGTATATTTATCGCGCTATTAACGGTTATCCTGTACACCCATGTTTTAAAAGACGACCGAAATCCGAAATATTTAAGGTTTTTATACACTTTTAAAAATACGTCCTGAGTGGCTTCTTCGGCGTCCTCTCTGCTGTTCGTTACCCGAAAAGCTACAGTATAAACAAATCCCGAAGCGGCGTTATATATCTTTTCGAACGCCTCGGCATTACCCCTGGAAGCCTCTATTATAATATCATCTGATAAGGTATTCATTCCTATAGCTCCCTTATATTAGACAATAAAACTGGTAAAAAGTTCCCTATCCTTCTATTTAAAAGCAAACACGCGTTCAATGAATTCTTCTCTTGCGCGCGGATCCTTAAGCCTGTCATCGCCCTCCGCTGGAAGCGCCGGGAATCGGCGCATGAGCGCGGCAGCGAATATGCCCGGGCTCGTTCCCGCGGGGAAGCAGTCTTTGCCATATACAGCGATAGATCTCATCCCGCAGCTCGGCGAATTGCTTTTAAATACAAAACCGGAAAGTCTTGCTTTTCCCAATTCATCCAACTTTTTTTCTGTCCATTCTAACATTCGATCAGTATGGTCGATATTTGTCTCTACAGTAATCAGCCTGGGGGATTGAGGCATGCCGACTAAATGCATTACCTCCCTGGGAACGGGCAGCCCGCATCCGGCTTCGGGGCAAACGCCTATCCACTCTACAGATCGGCCGAGCGTATCTTTTAAATAACGATCCAGCCTGTGACCTCCGTCATAGCGAACTTTTTCTCCCAAAAGGCATGAGCTTATGCCGACTTTAATTTTTTTTCGAATTGTCTTCATATTGATAGGGCCTTTTTTGGATTAAAAGGACTTTTTAAAGAATGGAAACTTCGGTTTTTGCTTGCTCCCAAGTTTAAGAATCGATAAGGCTCACCACGGCCTCTGATAACTTTTTCCTGCGAAATTTACGGGGCACAATCATTAGTTTATCGCTTTCTATGATCTCGCCGCCTACGAGAGGGTGCTCCACCTGCTCGGCGCACCATTCGGCGAGCGACGGAATGCGGCTATCCTTAAATTTACCCTGCCAATCAAAACCTGCCGTAGAAGCGACTGTTGTCATGGGAACGCCGCCCCCCATGATCCATGATGAGCCGTAAGAATGGATATGAGTCGGCAGGCGGTCGAACTCATCCTCGATCTCGCCTACGAGTTCCTCTATAATATCCTCCAAGGTCACCATTCCCAAGGTAACGCCGTCTTTTGAGACAACTAAAACAATGTGAGTTTTTTCCTGTATCATAACCTCAAGAAGGTTGGATAAGGGCATACTTTCATTTACTTTTTTTATAGGCCTTGTTATGCCTCTGATGGTCGGATTGGAAGGATTAAGTTTCAACGCCACCATTATATCTTTAAAATTCACATATCCCTCTATAGTCTGCGGGTCTCCTTCCTTAGAGCATACAGGGAACCTGGTGTGCATATCGAGATGCGCTTTGAGAAAGGCGTCAGTTAGCGTATTTTCTATATATATCATTGAGACATCCTGGGCGGGTATAGCGATATTGCGCACTAAAAGCGTGGATAAATGCGCGGCCGATAAAACTATCTTTTCTTCTCTAGCGCCCAAGAGCTGCGCGGATCTGGCTAAAGAAACCGCTACTTTGAATTCGTACAGATCGTGTTTTTTCTCGCTTAAGTTCTTAGGGCTTAACCTGCTTAAAAGTCTTACGATCTTCTTTACAATGGCTTCGATGATCGAGATAACCGGATTTGTAATATTCGAAAGGAACTTCATGGCCGGGGAAAGCCTTAAGACTATCCATTCCTTATTGTTCAAGGCGATCATTTTAGGGACAAGTTCGGCGAATATCATTGTCGCTAATGTCAATGGCACTATTAACGTTACAAGCGCTATCGCTTGCGCGACCCCCTTACTAACGGCTATGTAATTTTGGAGATACGGTACGAACACGTCTCCGACCGCTACGCCTCCGACTGCCGCAGCAAGCGACCCTACCAGGGTAATGCCGAGTTGAATAATAGCGAGGCTCGCCTCTATCCTATCCTTCATAAAGGCCGCATCAACAGCGCCTTTTTTGTTTTCATTTACCAAAACGGCCAGCCGCGCCCTGGATATCGATGCCAAACCCATCTCGTAGGCCGCGAATATCGCGTTCAAAGCAAGCATCAGTGCGATAATAAACAATTCGTAACCGAATATCACATACCACCCCTATTTTTTTTCGCGTTAACTTATTATACCCTTTATATATTCTTTGGTCATTTCTTCTCTTGGATTCTCGAAGACCTCGTTTGCGGGACCGTGTTCAACAAGCTCGCCCATGTAAAGAAAAATAACATAATCGGCAAGCCTTTTCGCCTGCCTCAATATATGCGTGACCACAATAATAGTATAGTTCTTCTTCAATTCGATAAATTTCTGCTCTATGCGCTGGCTTGATTTTGGATCAAGTGCTGACGTAGGTTCATCGCCGAGAATGATATCGGGCTCAACGGCAAGGCCTCTGGCCAAACAAAGCCTCTGTTGTTGGCCGACGGAAAGCCTTGACGCCGGCTCATGCAACCTATCTTTTACCTCTTCCCATAATCCTGATTCTTTAAGATAATGCTCAACCAACACATCCAACTTCTTGGCGTTATGCAAGCCATGTATCTTCGGGCCATAGGCGACATTATCGTATATAGACATGGGTAAGGGATACGGCCTCTGCGAAAGGAGCCCCATCTTTTTCCTGATATGCGTGATCTCGAGTTTCGGATCGAATATATTGCTTCCGTCAACTAAAACCTCTCCCGAGACCTTGACTTCCTCCATTGAATCCACCAGGCGGTTAAATGACTTTAAAAGTGTCGTCTTGCCGCAACCCGACGGGCCGATGATAACCGTTATCTTTTTGTCAGGGATATCAACGGTTATGTTCTTCAAAGCATGCTCGTTTCCGTAAAAGACATTCAGGTTTCTTACACTTATATGGGTTTTATGTTTCATCCCTTCTCCTATTTAACTATATGTTTTGTAAATCTCGAGCTTAAAACCCTCGAGACTATGCTTATTATTAAAATTATTACAGTAAGTATAAGCGCTGACGCATACGCGCGCGCCTGAACCTCGGGAAAAGGTGTTCCTAATTGGAAAAATATGGCCAAAGGCAAGGTAGCGGCCGGGCTTAATAAAGAAGAGGGTATACTATCGCTGAAACCGGCTGTAAATATAACCGAGGCGGCGTCTCCTATACCTCTTCCAAAGGCTATCAATACGGCAGTCACTATGCCGGGCAGGGCCTGCCGAACTACGACTTTCATGGAAGTCTCAAGCCTCGTAGCGCCCAGGGCGTATGAAGCCTCTAAAAGTTCTCTCGGCACCATCTTTACCACTTCGTCCATGGCCCTGCTTATAATGGGCAGGATAAAAAGCGCAACAGTTATAATTCCGGCTAATAATGAAGCCCACAAATGAAAAAAAAGCATAATAGCGAACCCAAAAGCACCGTAAACTATTGACGGCACCCCCCCATAATACATCAAATGAAAAACGCGTGAAGTTTACCAGCGGCGAGTCTTTCTTCGAGTATACATTAATATACAAAACGACCGGCAGGCTGATCAATATCGCCAAAAACGTAGCGCCGCCTGCCAGATAAAGCGAGCCTACAATAGCGTTCAATATTCCGCCGGCTTTCCCAAGATAATATCCGCCCTTTGGCGTTTGCGTAACCATTGCCCAATTCATAGCGGGCAGCCCTTTAATAACTATTACGGACAAAATGAAAACTACGACCGCCAGGACAGTCAGCGTGGATATGGACATAAGGACTTTAAAAATATTTTCTTCTATCTTTCGCTTATCCATCCTATTCAACGCTCCTCTCGACCCTGACAAGGATCATCCTGGATATAACATTAAAAAATAAAACTACTACCAATAAGATCAAAGAACCTAACAACAGGGCCGAATCATACAATGGGATCGACATCATCTCTCCGTAATTATTGGCGATCAACGCCGGCAGCGGATATACGGGATCAAAAAGCGTGGAAGGAACCTTAGCAACATTCCCGGCAACCATAAGCACTGCCATGGTTTCTCCGAAGGCCCGCGAAACTCCGAGTACGATCGCCGCGATCACGCCGGGCATTGCCTTACGCATAACGGTGTGCTTTATGGTCTGCCATTTCGTGGCCCCAAGTGACAGGGAGGCTTCTCTCATCTCGTTCGGTACTGTTCTAACAACCTCTAACGACACATGTATGATCACGGGAAATATCATTATAGCAAGGATGATGCCAGCCGCCAAAAGACTGTAGCCGGTCGAGAAAGTCCCGAAATACGGCGCGATGTAATCTTTTATCAGCGGGACTATTACCAAGACACCCCACACCCCGTAAACAACCGATGGTATGCCGGCAAGCAAATCTATAAGCGGTTTGGAAAATTCGCGTATCCCCTTAGGGGCATACTCCGAAAGATATATTGACGTAAGGATACAAAACGGAACGGCTATGATAACAGCTACACCCGTTACCCAAAGCGTCCCTATGATAAACGGGAAGAAACCGAACTCTCCTTTAAACGGCCGCCAGGAAGAGGAAAATATCAATTCCGCCAAAGGTTTAGCGAAAAGGATCGGCTTAGACTTGCAATACAGCCCGAATACCATTAGAAAAACGATAAAGCCGCAGGAAAGCGTCAAAAACAGCATAAGCTTACTTGCAATTTTATCTAGGAGCAGCCTTACGCTTTTCATGTCTTCGCGTTCTTTAAATTTCGAGCTTCTTTAACTGTTCTTGAAGAACATCGCTTGGAAGATTTATATAACCGGCTTCGGGAACATACTTTTGTCCGTCGGTCAGGACCCATTTTATAAATTCCACAACAGTTTTATTCGTCGGCTTTCCTCCACAGACGAATTGAAGGGCCCTTGTGGGCGGCGAAGGGTATCTCCCGGTAGCTATGGCATCTACGATCTCGTTTGAGGTATTATAAAAAGCTTCCTCTTTGTCAATTGTACCGTTGCCGTTTATATCTATCGGCAGCGGTTTTAATCCTTCGACAGGCGCTTTCGTCTTGGAATCGTATAGATAATTAATGTTGTTATAACCTGTTCCTAAAACATCCTTTTTTACAGCCTCGGCTAACCCCGGATCTCCATAAACCCCTACCCCCAAAAGATCTTCCTGCTTATTTCCTAAATATTTAGCCCAAGTTTCTGAGGCACCGCAGGCGTCCGAACGCGTATAAACATGTATTAAGGACGGATCTTCACTCCCGCCCATAGCTTCTCCCCATTTTGTAATTTTGCCTTCAATCCAGATCTTTGAAAAAATTTCTTTTGTAACACCTTTAGCGAGAAGTTCTTTTATCAGGGGATTTTTGGCATTTACCGTAGGCACTACGGCGTCTTTTGTAACAGAAACTCACCAGGCGCCTTTTGCGGTTTCCTCAGGATTAACATCTCTTGAAACCATGCCGATATCGACGATTTTAGACAGGCAATCAACCATTCCCTTACCGGCCCCTCCTGCAGAAACATCCACTTTTACGGCCGGATGAACTTTCTGGAATTCCTCGGCCCATTTAACGGTCATAGGATACAGCGCCCACGCTCCGGATATGGTTACAGTCCCTTTCAATTCGTCGCCATTAGCCTCGCTATGCATAATAGCGATCCACATTGCGAATAAAAAGCTTACTAATAGCAATCCGATTACCGTCTTTTTCATTCAAGTCTCCTTTTTATATTGATCTGTCCGTTGTTTTCTAAAATTTTGTACTATTTTACACCATTTATATCTATCTTACAATATAATTTGATCAAGTTAATACGTCCTTTTCCCGGGTTGCTTAAGCCACATTTTAAAGAGGGCGATGTTTTCATCCCTTAAAACGCCTCCCATGACGCGTATTTTGCTTTTGCCTATTTTTTTCATCTTTTCGTTTGAAACGCACAATTCGTTAAAACCCAATTTTTTGGCGGCGTATATTTTAGAGCCATAGATTATGCATGATATTTTAGACCAGTGGCAGGCGCTGAAGCACATCGGGCAAGGCTCGCAGGTGGAATAGATCACGCATCCTGACAGGTCAATGGTTTTAAGTTTACTGCATGCCTTTTTGATGGCGCGCATTTCGGCGTGGGCGGTACTATCCGCACCCTGCCATACCCCATTGTGGGCAGAGCTTATTATTTTTCCACCCTTAACTATACAGGCCCCGAATGGCGTTTGGCCGCGGCGAATTCCCTGCCGCGCCTTCCTGATCGCGCACATCATGAATTTCTCTCGTTTTAAATAGCTCATCCTATATCCTTAAACTTTTGGTCGTCCAGTCCGGAAATTGCTTCATCTATCGTACGCAGCTTTCCTGCAAAAAATACGGCTCCTAAAATACATGATAAACCGCTTATTAATAAAGTATTTGCGGCCCCGACTTTACTGGCCAAGCTTCCGGCTATTAAGCTTCCGAATGGCATCATGCCTGCAAACGCTATCGTGTAGAAACTCATCACCCTGCCGCGTTTGTCGTCATCCGCTATGTTCTGCAACAGGGTGTTGCTTGCCACTGTCTGCGCCATCATGCCAAAACCGATGGAGATCGCAAGAAATAAGGACAGCCATAATAAATTGCAAAATGAAAAAGCGATAAGACTGATACCAAATATGATCGTAGACTTAGGGATTATCTTTTCCATGCCCCGCACATCTTTTCTGGATGCGAGGTGAAGTGCGCCTACTAAGGCGCCGAGACCTATGGCGCCCATGAGAAATCCCAGGGTGTGCGCCCCGCCGTGAAGGATATCCTTGGCGAATATAGGCATAAGGGCTGCGCAGGACATGCCAAGCATGCTGACCAATACGACAAGGAGTAAAATATATCTTATAGGAGCAAATCCGACAACATAAGAAAACCCTTCTTTTAATTCCTGCAAAATATTATTTTTATTATGCATTTCTCTTCGCTTGATCTTCATGGCCCATAACGCAAATATAACCGCCAGAAAGCTCAAGGCATTCAGCAAAAAACAAATCGCCTCGCCCAATACGGCAATGACTACGCCAGCCAAGGAAGAACCTACAAGCCTGCTTCCGTTAAATATGGATGAATTAAGAGCAATGGCATTGCCCAGATCTTCCTTTTTCTCAACCATATCTATCACGAAAGCCTGTCTTGCCGGCATGTCAAAGGAGTTTACCAGGCCCATGAAAACGCTTAAAAATACAATATGCCATACTTTTATAACTCCGGTAAAAGTAAGAACGGCAAACAAAAAGGCCTGCACCATTAAAAGCGTCTGCGTAATAAAAATTATCTTTCTTCGGTTCCAGCGGTCCACAAAAACTCCGGCGAAAGGAGAAAAAATAAATGCGGGGATCTGGCTGATAAATCCTATTGCCCCGAGAAGGAATGCCGAGTTAGTCAAACGGTAAATAAGCCAGCTTATAGCTATCATCTGCATCCACGAACCGTTCAAAGACACACTTTGACCTAAGAAATAGAGCCTGTAATTTCTGTACCTGAGAGCTCTAAGCATAAACTTAAAACCGTTCATACTATCAGCATGCTGGGCCATATTCTTTAATTTATAATTTTGCAAAAAATACTACACGAAACAGTAAATAACAAACCCCATTAGAAATTTTGTTACATTTTCTAACAAAAGATATTTCTAACGGGGCGAGTTTTTGCTACTTTGGGTTGATCGTTATTTTATCCGATGTCAATTTTGCATTAGGGATTATGACGCGTTTTTTATCGGGAGTGACGAGAATAGTATTAAATATCTGTATTTCCTGCACCGTTCCTGATGCCCCGGCCGCTTCAATAACATCTCCAAGCGCGAACGGCTGGAAAAGTATGATCATGACCCCTGCGGCAAAATTTGCCAATGAGCCCTGCAGCGCAAAACCTACTGCCAAGCCTGCTGCGCCTATTATTGCTACAAACGAGTTAGTCTCGATACCTAGCTTGCCAAGAGCTGCGATAATGACAAAAATCAGGATACCGAAATAAACAATATTTTTAGCAAAGGACGCCAACGTCTTATTGACCTTGGCCTTTTCCATAGCCCGCTCGCAAAGTGCCGCGATAAGCTTGGCTACCCATTTACCAATTACAAAGATAAGTATCGCCGCAATAAGGCTTAGCCCGTACTGGATAACATACCCGTAAAATTTGTCTAAATTCTGCTGCATGAAAACCTCCTTTTATAGATCATACATTCATTATTTGACTCCAAGTATAATTTCTTTATTTTTATAGTACAATTTTACCGCTGCCTCGGTGATCTCCGTTACTTTTGCACCGCTAATCGTATCTCCAACTTTAACAACGTCATCATTTATTACCGCGGTAGGATTGTTTTTATCGTACATTATCCCGCTGAGTTCAAACGGCGATGCATTCTTGGTCATTTTTTTCTTCAATTTGGCCGTAGCGGACTTTTTCATATCATCAAGCTTGGACAATTTCTTTTTTATGTCCTTTAATGGATCCACGGACCTTTTCAGCACGCTTTCCATTTTCGCCGCAAAATTCGCCGCATCCGTATAGCCGGCAAACCTCTCCAGGATCCTGCCGCTAGAATTAATAAAAACTATCGTGGGATAGCCTCTTACTATATATTTTTTTGTCAATTCCGGGCTCTTGTCACCGTCTATCTTAACGCATATAAATTCCCTGGACAATTCCCGCACTTTTTCATCAGGATATACGTCGGTGTCTAATTTCTTGCACCAGCCGCACCATTCCGTATAAAAATCTATCAAAATGGGCTTTCCTTCTTTTCCCGCTTCTATAAGGGCAGATTCCAAATTATATTTCCAGTAGATCGCATAAGCGTTCTTTGCCAGGAAGAAACTTGCGAAAAGCGTCGCAGCTAAGAAAGCTGGGATAAGCCGATTTAAGCGTTTCATTTGGATCTCTTTTCGTTTTGGGCCGTTTCTACATTATAATGAACTTTAGGGGTATTGTCAAAACTATTTGGGGAGGCAAATCTTGCCTTATTTTAGAATGTCCCTTAGGAAGGAAAACAATCCATGGCCCGCTTCTTCTTTATTTTGAGTTTCTTTTTTAATAAATATCATTTCCTGGTCAAGGTAGAGCCAATGGTTTTTTTCGTTCTCAAGGATATCTTCATACATCGCTCTGTATTTATCGCTATCTTGAGTCTTGGCCTTTTCATAAAATTTGATCGCCTTTTTCTCGGAAGACTTGGCCTTCCTTAGCGCGCATATTATAGAAAAGCGATTACTTTTAATATCTGAATCCAAACGTGAGACATCCGGGTCATACATTTTCCCCGTTAAGAGCCTAAGCCTTTCATTTAATAAGTTTTTATGCTCCACCGCTTCCTCTTTGGCAAAACTTTTAAACTTATCTTTTATCCGGTTATCTTTTATAGAATCGGAAATATAACCGTAAAAACACCCGGCTATTTTTTCAGCCTTTATGGCTTCTTTAAGTTTTGCTATAAGATATTTTTCAGGTAATTGCTTTTCCATCGCGTCTCTGGTCTATTGGATAAGTTATGAATGTGAAAATTATACTCAAGAAATAGTTTTTGTCAATATAAATAGTTGAGGAAATAAGCTAAATATGTTAAAATGATGCAAACATTTTTAATATTATGACGCTGGATTAATTTATGAATAATAGCATTGCGGTGCGGCCGTATTCCCGTCAAGATAGAGCCAGCATAAGACGAATTTCATGCGACACGGCAGATAAGGGCGAACCTATAGACAAAATCTTTCATGACCGTGAAATAGTCGCCGACCTATTGACACGTTATTATACGGATTACGAACCTCACTCAACGTGGGTAGCGGAATCCGGCGGCAATGTTGTGGGTTACCTTAACGGCTGCTTAAACACGCGTCGTTATTATAAAATAATGCTCTTTAGAGTATTGCCCAGGACTCTCGTAAAGGCTTTTTTGAGGGGGGTATTCTACAAAAAAGAAAGCTGGATTTTTAGTATGGCCTTGATTAAAGTATGGCGGCGCGGAGGGTTCGACCGAAAAATACCCCTTTATAAATACCCTGCCCACTTGCATATAAATATAGACAGTGATTTTCGAGGGAAAAATATAGGCAGGATCTTGATGGAAAGATTTGTTGAGCTGGCAGGCAAGAAAGGGTTAAACGGCATACACCTGACGGTTAAAGAAAATAACGCGAACGGAAGGGCATTTTTTGAAAAAATGGGATTTGCAAAATTAGACCGTTATCTTATACCACAAATGGATCATAACTCTTACATAATTATATATGGAAAGGAAATAGCACGTGTCGGTTAGTAATAAAACTAAAAAAGTAACTTCTTTGTGTCTATTCGCCGTTTTGATCGTGCTTGCTTCGACCGTTGCGGTCGGCATAAAAGGCTACTCGCGGACAAAAACGGTAGACATAGCGTCTTTTCCTGAAGTGGAATTGAAAGCAAATGACAGAATTCTTATATTAGCACCCCATCCCGACGATGAAGTTTTGGGTTGCGGCGGTATAATACAAAAAGCGTTGAAGATGCATTTGCCTATTCATATCGCCTTCCTTACCTATGGAGACAGCAATCAGTGGGCATTTATGATCTACAGGAAACACCCCGTATTTTTCCCGAAATCAGTACGCGCTATGGGATTAATTCGACATGATGAAGCCATAGACGCCGCTCAATCGCTTGGCGTGCAAAAAGAAAATTTAACATTTTTAGGTTATCCGGATTTTAAAACACTCAATATATGGGAGTCTCACTGGGGAAAGGCTTTGCCTGCAAAAGGCCTGTTGACAGAGGCAAGGGCGGTACCTTATAAAAACGCTTTTCGTCCAGGAGCGCCTTACAAAGGAGAGGAGATATTAAAGGATCTAAAAACCGTTTTGCTAGACTTCAAGCCTACAAAAATATTTGTTTCTCATCCGGGAGATTTCCATCCGGACCATCAGGCATTATATCTTTTTACCCGTGTCGCCTTATGGGATCTTAAAAACAAAATAAAACCTTCTATTTATACTTATCTAATTCATTACAAACTATGGCCCAGACCTCTAGGCCCTGCCCCCGAACACTTACTTATTCCGCCGCAAATATTTGACAAGATAATACCGTGGCAAATTTCTAAAATGAACGCTACGGAAATAAAAACTAAACTTGCTGCAATAAAAAAACATAAGACCGAATTTTCCTCTGATTCAAAATACTTACTTTCTTTCATTAGGCAAAATGAGTTATTCGGCGATTTCCCCACTCTAGACCTGGCCCAAGGTAAAGAATCAACTCCGCTCGTACCCTATACCGGTAAAGAAAACGAACCTGGGGAACTGGAACAACTAAACGAGAATGAACATGTGCCAATTGTCGGGATAGAAAAGAAATCGGCTGCTTTAGATAACGATACTCTTGAACTTTTTGTTAAGCTGTCACGGCCGATTGGCAAAGGCGTAGGTGTTTCGGTATATGTTTTTGGATATAAAAAAGACAAATCGTTTGCTGAAATGCCAAAATACCGAATTCAATTTGATGCCATTAAACATAAAATTTTTAATAAGGGGCGAAGGATCGCCGGAAAGGATATAATTGTTGTAAGAACTTTGAAAGAAATAAAGATCCGGATCCCTCTCAGCACTCTTGATGACCCTGAGCGTATCCTGACAGATGTTAACACCTATATGGGCGCCGTGCCCCTAGACTGGGTTTCGTGGAGAATTATCAAGCCTGTAAAGCAGTAATTATATATTCAGGTAAATAACTAACGCGAGATGCACTATGGCGAAAAATGCACTCAATATCCCAAACCTCATATGCCACTTCAGATTAAGCCACCTTACATGAAACTTAAATAACAAAATCCCGCTTGCCGCAGCCGCAAAAAGAAAAACAAACGCCAGGATCCCAGCTATTTTCATCAATTCATCTATAGGCATGTTCGTTCTCCTTATAATAAATAGTAACTTTTTATTTTTCCTGATACTCCATGGAAAAATTTACTTTGGGCTCGGTGTAGTTTTTATTCCAATCTAAAGAGCCGATCCAGTCGGCAGTGTTTTCTTTATAGATATCCATAGAATCATATACAAACACCATTGTTTGGGTCGGGCCCTGGCTGCTATTTTTATAAATCTTCTTTTCTTTGAGTTTCTTATACATGTCAAGCAATACGCTTCGCAAGCCTTCTTTTGAAATACCCTTATCGACCAAAACTCTCCTTATTTCCATAACTTTAAGAGGCGTGTCATATGTTACCGGAACGCCTTCTTCTTCTATGACCGTATACGGCGGAACACGCATTTTTTTATCTTTGCCCTTTGTGCAGGATACAAGAGCAATTGATATGCCTACCATGATTATCGTAAAAAAAATAAAAACTTTCAGCGATTTTAATATATCTTTCATAAATACCTCCTAATCACATTAATTATTATAGTTTAAAAAGATTTATTTTGCAATATAGAATATATATAAAAAAATAAGGCGCACACTAGTGCGCCTTATCGTTCTTTATAGAGACAACGGACTGGATTTATTCTATCGAGATAATTTTTATATCAAAATTAAGCGTCTTGCCTGCAAGCGGATGATTAAAGTCGAGTTTAACGGTACTTTCTTTAACTTCGGCAATTCTTACCGGGAAAGGCGTCCCTTGTTTACTCATCGCTTGAAGGATCATTCCGACTTTTGGATCTATGCCCTTCGGAAGCGTTGATTTATCGACTTCTTTAAATGCCGTGGGATCCATTTCCCCGTAGGCATCTTTAGGCGTCAGCGTAACCTTTTTCGAATCTCCGACACGCAAACCTTCGAGCTCCTTTGCCAGCGCAGGAATAATAGCCCCCTCTCCTTGGGTGTATTTCACCGGACCATTCTTGTCAGAACTATCAACGACCTGATTATCCACGGTAAGGGTATAATTGAAAGAAACTTTCTTGCCGTTAGCGACTATCTCGTCTTTTCCTTTTGCATTTGTAACGCAAAACGCCGTATTGAAAACCAAAGCCAATGCTGCAGCTACTAATAAACATTTCATGCGAACTATTTTCTGGATCACAGAAATCCCCCTTTCAAAAATAAGAAATCGTAAATTCAAATATGCCGGGTTAAAGTATACTGCTTTTATAAGGGCCTGTCAATTTATTTTAGCCGCATAAATTATGTATAAAAACCCTTTATTTTTATAATAAAAAACGGCAGATGCCTATATTGAACATCTGCCGCTCAACAAAAAAGTACTTATCTTACTTTATAAGATTAATCAGGCTAGCTTCGTTCACGCCTTCTTTTGTTGTTGTATATTTAACCTTTATTTTTTCATCCTTCTTTACATCACTCAAAAGGATGGATTTCCAGCCGGAATCATAAAGGGTTGTTGTGGCCTTTACTAGAAAAGCGGCCTTCTCTCCGTTTTTGCCGACAACTACGATTTCTGACTTTTCACCCGTCGCTGGACTTGCTACGGACACAGATTCAACTTTACCTGTTATTGTTTTCACCTCTGGAGCCTTGGGAGCTACTACTACTGCCTTAGCCGGCGTAGCTGCCTGCTGCGCAAAACACGTACTAGCCGCAAATGCGGTTATAACCAATGCTAATATTAACTTTTTCATTTTTCCTTTTTCCTTTCCTTATTTTTTTGTCGTCTTTTTGGGAATAAGTTTTATGCTCTCGGCTGTATTGGTACCTATCTTAACCATAACTTTCACTTCTTCGCCTACTTTCAGACTCGAAGTCAGATTGCTTCCTGCTAATATCGTCTTATCTACCCCGGTTTTGCTGTCTTTTACAATAATCTCGTTCTTGGTAGCATCTACAGCCACTACGCTTCCTCTAATAACGTCTACGTTTTTCTTGAGTAAATTAGGGAGCAACTTTCCGCTCTTTGCGTAACTAGCCGTTGTAAGACCTACCACAACCATTAACAGAACTACTATAGCTACTAGCTTTTTCATACTCTTCACCTCCCTTCAAAAGATAATCTTATCTAAATCTCTAATAACTATAGCATATTAATGGTTAAAATAACGTTAGAGTAAGATTAAAAAATTCTAATCTTTTTTAAGCGGGATATACCGGGAGGTGCACAGTAAATGTGGTTCCTTTATTTAAAACGCTTTTTACTTCTATGTTGCCCTTGTGCGCTTCTACAATCGACTTCACGATACTTAACCCCAAACCAAAGCCTACTCCGCTGCGGGATTTGTCAACGGTATAAAAACGATCAAAGATGCGGGGTAATTCATCCTGAGAAATACCTATTCCCGTATCGCTTATTTCTATATTGATGATTTTTCCTTCTTTTTTACTTTCTAAAATTATTTTTCCTCCTTGCGGTGTATATTTTATAGCGTTATCCAATAAATTGACAAAAAGGCGTTTGAGCTGATCTCTGTCTCCGTTTAAAATCATTTCTTTACGCTGTAAAAATTTTATTTCTACGTTTTTCTGCTCCGCCAGTATCTTCATATCGCTGACTATCTCTTGTATCAAAAGATTTAAATCCATCCGGCCAATATTAAGCGGTTCCTCTTTGCTGTCAAATTTAGCGAGCGTCAAGAGGCTTTCTACGATCTTGGCTATCTTATCTATCTCTTCCAGACTGCTTGAAAGGATCGACTCGTATTCTTTGGGTGAGCGGCTTTTTTTTAAAGCCACTTCCAGTTCTCCTTTTAAAACCGTCAGAGGAGTTTTGAGTTCGTGCGAGATATCCTGGGCAAACTGCTTCTGGGAAGAAAACGCCTTGTCAAGCCGCTCAAGCATATTATCAAACGTATCAGCTATTTTTTTGATCTCATCCCCGGTGTCAGGAGCATTTATCCTCAACTTCAGGTTTTTTGCTTCGATCTGATGAATAGTGCCTATCATCTTGTTAAATGACCTTAATGTAACCTTTGCTAAGAATGTCCCCAGGATTCCGGCCAAAATAACAGCTGCCGGCAAAAGCACAAATAATAAGGTCCTTAGCCTTTTTAAATTAGAGCATACCGTATCAAGGGGGCTCATCACCTATACTATATATGCCAAACTGCCATTTTCTATTACCGGCATGGTCAAAAGTCTGAGAGAGAACAGCTTTTCTTTAGTGTATTGTATATCAACTTTATCAAAGGAATAGTTGCCCTTTGAGATATTGAAAAATGTTTTTTTAGGCAATTTCACGAGTGGCGGTAAATTATTGGAAGCGGCTATATTATTACCGTTCGAATCGAATATCTGCACCATGATGCTAATAAGCGCCGGGTCGTTCGAGCTTTCAGAGATCCAACGTTTAATAATTTTGATAAAATTTATGTTGTTGGTTTTAGTGAAGACATTACCTTCTACCCCGTCTTTTACCGCCTCCAACCTTTCGGCCTCCCAATAGGTCTCTATAGAATTCGTAACCCCTTCCGCCCTCGATAAGAGCAGGCCATCCAGGCCGTCGTATAAGTGCTTATTAAAATTATAGTATAGCACAGTGCTGAAAGAAAAAAGCAGTATCATCAGTACCAACATATACCAAAAAATTATTTTGGAGCTTATAGATTTTATAAACATATTATTCCTTTAAAATATATCCCCTGCCTCTGACAGTATGTATTAACTTTTTCTTAGCTCCGGAGTCTATCTTTTTACGTAAATAATTTATATACACATCTATCGTATTCGTAAATGTATCAAAATCTATGTCCCAAACATGCTCTGAAATCTTAGTCCTTGTTACCACGGTTCCGGCGTTACGCATAAGGTATTCCAAGAGGGCGTATTCTTTGGTAGTAAGACCTATCTCCTTATCGGCGCGCGTCACTTTATGAGTAAGCAGGTCAAGCGTCAGGTCGGCCACTTTAAATTTTGTCGGCGCAAGACTCCCTTTTTTCTTTAACAAATTCCTTACCCTGGCCAAAAATTCCTCAAAGGCGAACGGTTTGGTTAGGTAATCATCTGCTCCGGAATCGAGGCCTAAAACCTTATCCTTAACCCCATCTTTAGCCGTAAGCATCAATATGGGGGCCGGATTTTTGGCTTCTCTTAATTTTTTGCATATCGTTATCCCGTCCATCTTAGGAAGCATAAGATCTAGTATTATAAGATCATAATCATTGGTTGACGCCAAGAAGTGCCCTTCTTCGCCGTCATGTGCCATATCCACGACATGCCCTTCATCTTTCAGGCCTCTTTTTATAAAGCCTGCTATCTTTTTTTCGTCCTCGACTATAAGAATACGCATTTTACCTTCTCCTCTGCTTTATCGTCGTGCTGTTTATAAATTATACCCCCTAAAACAAGAAATCCCAAGCAAAAACATGCTTGAGATCTCTTGCGAACAAACACTCCATTTTTCAAATGCGCTGCTACATAATATTTACCTTAACCGATTCGGGCTTCGTTTTAGGCGCCTTGGGTATTATAACCTCGAGTACTCCGTTTTTGTAACTTGCCTTTATTCCGCTATTAGCGCAGGGTACCGGAAGCGCCAAATCTCTCTCGAATTTACTCTGGGATCTTTCTTGTTTTACCACGCCCGGCTCTTTCGTCTCCGTCAAAACCTCTCTTGAGCCTGCAATCTTTAATGTCCTATCGCCTTCCAGTGTTACATTTATCCTATCCTTTTCGACTCCGGGCATATCAGCCTTTACCATGACTTCCTTATTGTTTTCGGTTATATCCACCTTCATATCATTACCGAAATTATCTATTGAAGTAGCTTCATTCCAGGGATATGCCTCTACCACATCACGCATGAGATTGTCCATTTCCTTCTTCATCTCTACGACCCTGGTCTTAACATCATTCATCATTTTACTTACTTCTTTGTCGGTCGCGTTTTCAGCGCAAGCATTTTGCGCGGTTATAACTGAAATAAGCACCGTTAATAAAATTATCCTCTTCATAATTAGCCTCCTTCTTCATATACTAATTACATTATAGTACTAATTGATCAAAGTGCACTCACTTTGCATGAGGCTCAATGTGCACTACGACATCGGTTACTTGCGGAATTTCTTTCTTTATGGCGCTTTCTATCTCATAACTTATTTGATGCGCTTCATCCACGCGCATATCAGGCCTTACATGAGCATGTAAATCGATATATATATCATCTTCTCTGCCGCGCGAACGTATTTTATGGCAAGCAGCGACCCCTTTAACTCCAAGAACTACGCAAGAGATCTTCTTATCATCCATAATGACGACCTGGTCGCATAGGACGCGTGAGGCCTGCTGCATTATCTGAAACGCCTCATAAGCTATAAATAAGCTGATCATAATAGTAGCGATAGGATCAATTATCGGAAATCCTAACTTTACGGCAATAAGGGCGAGTATGACCGAAAATGAAGTGAGGACATCCGCCTGGGTATGCATTGAATCGGAAACAAGGATATCGCTCTTCAAGCTCTTGCCTCTTCTATATTCGTACTTCATAACCCAAAAATTAATACATATGGTTATGATCATAATAGCGAAATTAATGAAGTCAACGTTTGGCGTAACCGGTTTCATAATACGCCGCACGCCCTGCTGGGCTAATTGAATACAAACAAGCAGGAGGAGCACTGCGATCCCTAACGAAAAAAATGTTTCATATTTCTTGTGGCCGTAGGGGTGATCTTTATCCTTGGGTTGGGAAGCCAAGGTAATCCCAACCAGGCCGATAATATTGGAAGCGCCGTCTGAGAGGGAATGAAAACCATCGGCGGTCATACTGGAAGTCCGGCTGATCAGGCCGTAGATAATCTTAGCCGCTGCTACTACCCAGTTAAGAACGAGGATCAGCAGCAACACGCTGCGGATATTATGGTAATGTTCCTTCAGGCTGGTCTTCATACGCTAAAGTATATACTATTTACATCGGTTTTTCCAATGGCTTTATTAAAAATTCTTATTGAAAAAAAATATCTCCTAGGTCTATAATAATACGCGATCAATTTTATAGGTTGCCAAACTTAAGAAAGGAGCAATACATGACAATCGCAAAACATACTTGGTTTAAACTCGGATGTATAGCGCTATTTTCCATGGCATTTTTTATAATGGCAATCCTGGTAAATGCCGAAGAAACTGCAGTAACTTCTGCCAAAAAAACACTATTGACAATCTAATGACCGCCTATAACGGTGAAAATAATGCTCATGTCCGCTATATGGCGTTTTCCAAAAAAGCTGATGAAGAAGGGTACGGAGAGGTGGCCAGCCTTTTTAGGGCAGCGGCAGCGGCCGAAAAGGTCCATTTTGAACGTCACGCTGAGATAATAGAATCTCTTGCCGGCAAGCCTGCTGTAAATATCGAAACGCCTGACGTGAAATCTACAAAGGAAAACCTTGATCGAGCCTTAAAGGGTGAAAGCTATGAAAGAGATACAATGTATCCAGAATTTTTAAAACAAGCTGAACAAGAAATGATCCCTGAAGCAGCCGACGCGTTTGAAGACGCCCGGGCAGCCGAAGCGGTGCATGCGCAATTATACGAGAATGCTATAGCGAGCCTTGAATCAATGAAAGCGGAAAAGAAAGATTTGTACGTATGCCCTAAATGCGGAAATATTGTAGAGACCATTACAGACCCGAATTGCGAAATTTGCAATACCGAAACAATAAAGTTCATGAAAGTCAATTAATAGAGAATTGACTTGGCTCTTCTTATTTTATAAAATACAGCTTAATAACAACCCCTCTGCTTTCGATGCCTTTTTTAGAAAAATCCGCATCTACTCTGGAAAGGGCTTCTTCGGCTTCCTTTACTGTAATAGAGGAATGGGCCCTTATTATTTTGAGCAGCAGGAAAGACAAAAACCAGCCATATTTTTTTCTTACCTCAGAATCTACTTCTTTTGGTGTATCGCGTCGAAGATCATAAATATATACTTTGCCGCCTTTTTTGAGAACGCGGTGGATCTCTTTTAAATATTCGGCCGGTTTCGACCAATGATGAAAACTAAGCGTGCTTATCACGAAATCGAAGTATTCATTCTCGAACGGCAAGTTCCCGGCATTGGCTACTTTAAAATCCGCTCTGCTGGAAAGCCGGGCCTTGCGAGCGGCCTTAACGGCTATCTTCACCATCTTGGAAGATAGGTCTACCCCTGTAACTTTCAGGTCGTTGCGTTTTTTGACAATTTCAATCGGAACGTACCCCGGCCCTGTACCCACGTCTAGGATCCGACCGGAATATATATTCAAAGAGACTTCATCCACCACCTCTTTATGTATATCCTTTATGCAAGGGTTTTTCCTTGCAATGAACGAATATATAGAGGCGGCAAAATTGGGAATCCCCTCGATTCTAATGAGTTTTTTCATATTTCCTTCACCGCGGCAAATAGGTCTAGCCGGAACTTTTAGGAATAGGGCAAGACGGCGCCACACCGTGTTTTTCGTAATAGTTCTGGTGATATTCTTCCTCCGGATAAAATTTGCCTGCGGGAACGATCTGAGTAACTATCCTGCTGTCTTTGCAAGCATCCGATTTCTGCAGTTTGTCTTTAAAATCTTCAGCCTTTTTCTTCTGTATATCATTGTGATAAAAAATGACGGAGCGATATTGCGTTCCCACGTCAGACCCTTGTTTGTCAAACGTCGTTGGGTTGTGAATACTAAAAAATATTTTCAAAAGCTCGTCATACGAAACCCTGCCGGGATCATACTCTATTTCTATAGCTTCGGCGTGCCCTGTCTTGTCAGTGCAAACCTCTTCATAGGTGGGATTTTTGGTGCTGCCTCCGGTATACCCAACAACCGTTGACGCCACGCCGTCTATTTTTTTAAACTCAGATTCCACGCCCCAGAAACAGCCAGCGGCAAACGTAGCCTTATCCAGCCTTTCTGATCTGCCGGTGGTGTCTTTTACAAACTTGAGCGCTGCCGAATTGATACAATATCTTTTTCCGGTAGGCGGCGGCCCATCATCGAAAACGTGGCCGAGGTGCGCGCCGCATCGCTTGCATAAAATCTCTGTCCTGGCCATACCGAGGCTATTATCCTGGCGTAATTCTATATTTAACATAGAAACCGGCTCCCAAAAACTAGGCCAACCGGTTCCGGACTCAAATTTAGTTTTTACGGCAAAAAGGTCAGTGCCGCAGCAAACGCATTTGTAAATACCAGGCTCCTTAGGCACCTCGCACGTGCCGCTAAAAGCCTTCTCGGTGCCTTTGAGCCTTGTTACCTCATATTGCCCAGGTGTGAGTATTTTTTTCCATTCCGAATCTGTTTTATAAATTCTATCAACTTCTTTCGTTTTATCAGCGAAATAATCGAAGATGCGGATTTTTTCAGGTTTTCTCTCGCCTCTGGCCATACGTTCCCCCGATAAAAATAACAAAATAGGCGTGATCGCGATTATTATTGATATTTTAACAAAGCGCATACTTTTACACTCTTATAATTATGAATGCAGTATAAAGATGCCATTTAAGCTATTAGGCTTCTGCAAGGAGTTTCGCGGCTATGTTATTGTTAGAAGTCGAAAGCACTACTTTGGCCGGACACCCTTCCGAGCATGTCGTGCAATATAGGTAATTGATATTAATACTATTTCCTGCGAGGCATTCGGAAATATTCTTGAGCGAACCCGGCTTATTTTCTACCTCAACAATAAGCACGTCGTTCTCTCTGACCTCATGATATCCTCCTTCGGTCAAAGCCTCAATAGCGGAGAAATTGTCATCTGTTATAAATAAAAGCCCGGCCTGTTGGCCTTCTTCCGTAGCATAGCCTAAAATTGCCTCGATATTTATGCTATGATTTACCAAGAATGACGTTATTTTTGCCAATGCCCCTACTTCATTAATAACGCCCACTGAGATCTCTTTTCCTCTACCTATTCGTGTTATCATGGGTTTTTATTTTTCCCTTTGGGCTCATATTATAATCAATAACGATCGTTTAGGCAAGATTTTAAATCAAAATAAACTCCGCCGCATGGCTATTTCTCTTTTATCTGCCGACCCTTGGAGCAGGACGCAAAACTTTCTTTACACCTTGCTTAGATTTTACTGCGCCTTGTTTATTATTTGAACTGAGTGCTCCCTTGCCGGTCGTTCCTTCAACAGAAGGCTGCATTTCTTTTTTTATTCCTTTACCCAGGCCGAGTCCCTTGGGCTGCTTTTTTCCCGTATCTAGACCCTGCGAAGCAGCTCCTTTTTGTCCTTCGGCGTTCTTGATCAGCTCGACCTCTTTCATGTTTTTATACTGGGATTCAAACCCGCCTTTTTCGTTTTGCCTCAAACCGGGCCTAACCCCGGTATTACCTGAGCTTTGTCCGCCTGATCTTTCCGACCCAAAGCCGCCTCGCCGTAACATGCGCGCAGGCGGTTTCCTGATTTTACGAATTTCTTGTGCGCGATTCGCTACATTAATTTTCATGTCCCTAAATTTACCGATCCGCTCCTCGGATATAGCCTGCAATTGAGCCGGAGGCGCAAATCGTTTTACATTCGTCATAAATCCTTTGGCAATAACCGTCTTTTCCTTTGAAACAGCTCCGTCCGATCCGATACTTTTCACATATGCGTCATTCGTAAACGCTTCAACTACTGTATTCTCCGCATCCGCTTCTACCCGCCAATCTGTGCCGCGCACACCTGCAACAGCAGTAGGCGTTCTCACTTCAAAAGAAGAATTTCGCGGAAGATTATCCAGAATGCAATATACTTCGCCGTTCATCAGCTCTAACTTCTCGTTTTCTCCCATAACAAGCGCTAGATCGCTATTTGACTCAATTCGGACCACATTCTTATCTTCTGCGTCAAATGATAGCTCTGCGTATGAACTGTCGCCTGTTTTTATCCTGTCACCTGCCTCAAGTACCATACCTGTCTCCGGGCTCCCAAAAGTGCCGCTACCCTGGCAAACTTTAACATTCCCCGAATAATCCAGCAGCTCGACGCACGGTTTATCGCTGGCTTCGTCGCTCACCGCTTTATCGGAGGTGTCCTGGGTTTCTTCCAGGGCCACGTCTTCACCTGTACTTAAGGTACCTTCCAAGGCCGATAAAGGAGCGCACGCAATAAATCCGGCAAAACACGCTATTATAAAACAAAAGGCAAGTTTCATAGATTCTCCTTTCATGTTTATGCTTTTATCTCCACAGAATGTGCGGTTTGTTGCGCAAAGGGATACGGGAATAATTAAACTTTGAATAACCGATCATCATAGCGCCGAAACAATTTGTTTTGCTCGAAAGGCCGACAAACTTTCGCGCCTCCGCGCTCATATTTATAGCCATAGCCGCATATCCTGCCCAGCATGAACCGAGGCCAAAAGACACTACCGTAAGTTCCAAATATGTCAGGGCGATCGTGCACGCCTGGGGAGCGGTTATATCATCTTTTAGACCGTATGCGATAATAAGGTGCGGGGCGCCGCGGCATATCCAATCCTGTTTTTTATCCCATGCGGTTACGATGTTTTTCATGCGGAATGATTCAGCGAGCGGCGAAGAGCCGGCTATAAGGCTGCGCATCCAGTTTATAACAATCTCTGAAAATCCTCGCACTTTTTCTTTATTGGATAATACTGCCCAGTATACGGGCTGCCTATTAACGCCTGAAGGCGCAAATCGCGCTATATCTATAAGTTTTTCAAGTGTTACCTTATCGACAGCCTGGTCATTATAGATACGAACGGATCTCCTCCCTTTTAAAAATTGCTCTACTTTATCCTGCGGAATACGCCAACCCGATTTTAACATCGCGCAATCTTCTTTACGCATAATCTCAAGAGAAATGGCGCCATGCGGGCATACCGCGACACAGTGGCCGCATTTAATACATATTTCTTCGCCTTTATTTATCATAAACGGTATGTGGCTTTTATCATCCATCTCCAAGATCTTTATGGGGCAATCAGCCACGCACGTGCCGTCGCCTTTGCATTTTGTCTTATCAACAATAAAATACGCCATAGCTACCTCTTTTTCTGATTAATTATAACTCGAAAATTCGGCTTTAGCAATCTCAAATTGATGTCCTTTCAGGAATACTTATCCAGTAAACGAAGTTACCAGCTTATTATTTTAAATTTTGCTTTGCAACTCTTTCCATCTTGTGATACGCTAGCTGAAAAGAATAGATACCAGAGATAAGGTAATCATGTCACATACCAAATCTTCAAATCGGGGAATATCCTACCTAGAGCTACTAATGGCGATGCTCATCTTTTCTATAGCGGTAGCAGCCATATCTTCTACCATACTTGTGACAACAAATTGGATAAACGGGGCAAAAGAACATAGTATCGCTGTCGCTGATGCCATTACCATGATGGAGAGTATCAAATCCGCAACATTCGACTCTGCAACAACGCTCTTCCCCAATGGCGTAAGCGATGGCTCTCCTTCGAATCCTTATGAAGACATGGTCGGCGGTTACTCCCTGATAAACGAATCTATAACCGTAACATACGCAGATCCGAATGCCAATCCTTTGGAAATTTGTACAACTATCGATTGGCGCGATAATTATGGAAAGGTATACAATATTTCCATGTCAACATTCAAAACGAGGTAAATGTAAAATGTGCCGCATCTGCAGACTAAAATATTCCCGAGGCTTCACGCTGATAGAAGTTTTACTCTCTGTGGTTCTCACTCTCATAGTAGTCGGTTTTATGTATCAGTGGTATATCGCCGGATGGAATCTTTGGGAAAGCAATGATACCAAAGTTTATCTGCAGGGGCAAACGCGCAGTGCAATGAGACTTATGGTAATGGAGCTACGCAACACTACCCGCACATCCACGCAGAACCCTTCGCCAAATTTAAGCATACCGTCGACACCGAACAACAATAGTATACAATTCTACCTGCCGATCGATAAAGATAGCAACGGTCTTATTACCGACGCGAACGGCCAGGTCGAATGGGACACTTCTAACAAAATAAAATATGATTATATCCCGGGTCAGCATATTCTGCGGCGGCTGGAAGGCGGACAGCAGCGTATCCTTGCCAAAGATGTTACGGATGTTAGTTTTTCTGACATTACGATCGACCCGGCGCTGGGTATAAATGAAGTAAAGATAACTCTCACAGTAAATAAAACTGTTGCCCGGAATCGCCAGCTTTCGTTCACACTGCAGACAGTTGTGCGCGTAAGAAATTAAACAGAGACGATCATAAATGAAGATCGGCAATATCGAAAATACCAAGAAAAAAGCAAAAACAAAAGGCCAGGCCCTGATCCTGGCGTATATAATGGTCGCTGTATTTAGCGTGCTTGCGACAGGCCTGACAAAGTTGGCAGTCAACGAAAAAAACTTTGTTATGCATGAACGCCTGATGGCGCAAACGCTTTACCTGGCTGAAGGAGGCATAGATGACGCTATCAATAAGTTTACTTCGGGAATAGCGAACTACGCGATTCAGCCGGATGTGGCTACTTACCAGCCTGCGCCCGCAACATTTACTATGTTTTATAATGCAAGCGTTACTGCCACGATAACGCGCCTGGACGCTAATGAACGCACAGTCATAGAAAATCAAACAAATATACTTGTCCGAGATTACGAAATTACCTGCACGGTAACTCACCCGGAAAATAACAATATCCAGGTAACTGTGCACCAGATCATCGCCCGCCGGCTTATACCCACCTTCCAACATTTTGTTTTTTACAACGATGATCTGGAAGTTCTGCCCGGACGCAATATGACCATGAGCGGAAGGATACATTGCAACCAAAATATTTACTTAGACGCCGAAGGCGGGGCCACGCTTACAATCGATTCGCTGCACCTCTATTCAACCGGCAATATCTACAATCAGCGCAAGGATTCCGGGCAGGAATTGGGCGGCGAGGTGTCTATACGTGTAACTAAAGCCGGCGCCCCGAAATATGAGAATATGAATAACCTCGATAGCGATAGCGCTACATGGACAACCGACGCCATCGATCGCTGGAAAGGAACCGTAAAAAGCGCGGTGCACGGCGTAACGCAACTCACCGCGCCGTCGGTGGGATCAATACAACCAAATGATTACTACGCTTCCAACGCAAACGTCATTATAACAAACAATCAGGTAGTTAAGGGAGGCGCGGCGCTGGTAGAGGGTGTTGATTGCCCAATGGGGACTATCACATCGACAACTACTCTTTACAATAACCGTGAGGGCATAGACATCAAGACAACAAACATAGATTTAAAAAAATTAGCCGGCTACGCGCCCGGAGATGTAGAAGGCTCACCCTCTTTCAGGAACAATCTGCCGTCAAACGGATTATTATACGCGACAAGAAATGACGCAACAACTACCGAGCCCGGTATCAGGCTGGTTAACGGAGGCACATTATATACTTCGGGAGGTTTAACCATAGTATCAAATGATCCGGTTTACGTGCAGGGCGATTATAATACGAATAATGAAAGGCCGGCCAGTATTATATGCGATTCATTAAACATTCTTTCGAATAATTGGAATGATGTTAATAGCACCGGTGGTTTAAGCGCGCGGACAGCGACCACAACTACTATTAACTGCGCCGTGATAGCTGGAGTTGACACTACAACCGGTGGGCATTACAATGGGGGCCTTGAAAACTATCCGCGCCTGCACGAAAGCTGGTCGGGTATCCAACTCAACATAAAAGGCTCATTCGTAGAATTGTGGAATAGCCATATTGCAACCGGAGCCTGGCAGTACGGAGCCCCACAGTATACAGCCCCCACAAGGAACTGGACATACAATACCAACTTCAATAATATTAACAGCCTGCCTCCGTTTACGCCATGGGCAGTAGAAGCCCAGCGCGTAGCCTGGTGGAAGGATTAATCTGAATTTCCCATCATTTTTTGAATATCCTGCATATTCGGCATATTAAATTTTGCATAACCCTCGGGCATTTCAAAAAGCGAATCCGGCTGCGGGCCGACCTTAAGGTTTCTATATTCAGTCAGCCATGTTCCGTCTTCAGAGCCGACTTTTATCGGTATCGAGGTTTCTTTATCGATCCATTGCAAAACTGTTTCTTCTGTATTAGCTGCCGTATAAACTACCTTGTACTTTGTCGTTGAGCGACCGTCAACGGTTTCATCGCCTAAAGCTGTGCGCTCAATTTCACCCGGAACTTTTTCCGCAGCGCTTGAGACTGTCTTAGGGTCTATTGTCTGTTCCATGTACATCTTCTGCTCGGGCATTATAACCCATGTTATTTGCTTATCAAACCTAACAATGCTTATGGCCTGCGGCATTTCTGTTCGCATCTTGTTATTTGATACAAAGATCTTGCCCTCAAATGTCCCGGCTTCTGTTGTAGTCACCATATCGGCTGAAAACTCAAGTGCCCATACGCAGGCGGTATATAAAATAACGGCTGACGCGATTGTAATAAAAACTATTTTCTTCATACCCTTCCTCCTTTATTTTTAAGAAAAATACCTATGCTTTTTCCAGGCTTTTTTCAATTAATTCAATGATCTTTTCCGGGCTTGATGTTTTAGGTATGAAAAATAAATTCCCTATTTTACTGCCTAAGACATGGCCGCCTTGAACCTGTTTTTCGCTCACGAGGCTTGAAAGATACGCGATCGGGATTTTTCCTGTTGTTTGGCAGCTTCTTAGGATATCGGTAGTTTGAACCCCGTCCATTTCGGGCATTTTAATATCAAGCAGGATAAGATCCGGCCGTTCCTTGTCTGCCAGGGCTATGGCTTCTTTCCCGTTTGAAGCCTTAATGACATCATATCCGGCCTTGGACAACATAAACCCGATTGCGTCTAATATATCTTTGCTATCGTCTACGATCAAGATTTTTTTCTGCAATTTTTCCATAGCGAATCTTTTTATTTGTAGTAACTATACACGACGGCCCTAGTTCTGTCAATCGTAAAATGGCAGCAATGGGGGGTGAACGGCGAACAGCGGAGTCACCACGCCACAAGGTCACCACGCCACCAGCAAAAGATGGTAGCTTATAGAATGCTAAATCACAATATACAAATCACAAATTACAAAAAATAAACAATATACAATGACCAAAATTACAAAAAAACGGTACTCTTAGTTGGAATTTGTCCCGTATGAAGTTTTTCTAGATGAGATTCGGCGGGATCCCGCAAAAGCGGGATAATTTGTTTGTAATTTGGTGCTTGCAATTTGGAATTTATACAAAAACTTTTAACTGGTGACTTGGTGTCGTGGTGTCATGGTGATCTCTAACGCCTCAAGAGCATCTGCCAGTAGCTGCTCCAAGTTAAAGCAGATAGCTTTCCTTCTCTAATGTATGGTAGCGACAGGGGCGAGTGGCGAATTGACAATTTTTCCCAAATGTGGTTTTAGGACTTACGACGAGCGCCGAAAGTGCAGTACTTAACTATTAGTGCAATAGGCGCGAGGAGTAAGTTCAAAACCACGGGAAAAATTGTCTTAAAGCCATGAGTCCCTGTTGCTACCATGTAAAGGTAAAGCTGCAGAGTAAAGGAATACTAAAACCGTGGGGGGGTGTTGTTATAATAAATGATTCCGGTATATTTTAATTATAATTCTAAAGCGCCGGGCGCGTTACCATTTTTCTCTTTGCTGCCGGCATATATCTCGTACTCAAGCAAGCGGCATTCTATCTTGGCATTAAAGAAAATCAGCCGCCGGCTGGTCCGCAGCCCGACTTTTTTAGCCAGGGCCATGTTCCCTGTAAAAATATAGCCGGTAAAGCCGGAGCATTTATTTTTAAAAAAATCTCCGATGCTTTTATAGGTTTTTTCGAGCTCTTCGGCGCTTCCTAACCTGAGGCCGTATTCCGGATTAAGTATAACTATCCCTTTTTCTTCGGGCATAGGGGTATCCTTGAAATCGCAGACATAAAATTCGATCATCCGTTCAACTCCGGCGGTTTGGGCATTTTTCTTCGCGGCCTGAATCGCCTTTTTATCGATATCCGAGGCAATGATCCTGAAAGGCAACTTCTTACTTGAGCGAGCGTTCATTTCTTTACGCAGGGCGATCCAGGCTAGAGGATCAAATCCGATCATGTGCTGTAATCCAAAATTATTCCGCAGCAAACCCGGAGCACGCTTTAGAGCAATTAATGCCGCTTCTATCGCAAGCGTGCCGCTTCCGCACATGGGGTTCACTAACGATTGCGAGCCGTCAAAGCGCGCGGCGCGCAATAAAGCCGCTGCCAAAGTTTCCTGCAAGGGCGCCTTATGCGGGATCTTTCGGTATCCCCTGTCTGACAATTTCTTTCCGGAAGTGTTCAGATATACCCAGCATTTATCGTCTTTCCAGTAAAAATTGATCACCACATTATCTTTTCCAGGGCCTGAAGAAGGCCGGCTGCCGCATTTTTCGGATATACGGTCAACGATCGCATCTTTCATCTTCTGGCTGGCGAAAACCGAATTATTAATAGCCGGGGTATCCGTGCGCGAAATAACGCTTAAATACTCCGAAGGTGCTACGACATCTTCCCACGGAAATGAAGCGATTTCCTTGTATAGCTCGTCTGGATTATTGCATGAAAATTTTTTTAAGAGGTAAAGCACGTGATATGCGGTGCGCAAGGCAAGGTTAAGCTTCATCGTATCGCGCAAAGATGCGCTTATCTCTATGCCGGTATTGTGCGAAGATTCTACTTTGTATCCTAACTCTCCTACTTCTTTGCTTAAATACGGAACTATTCCGCGGCCGCATGTGATAAGTATTGTTTCGGTTTTATCTATGTCCATAGCCGGGCTCTTAATTCACTAACTGCTGCTCTATATTCTTTAATTCTAACGAATAGCCGAATGTGCCTATGCCCTGCATTTTTAAGGGTATCCTGCGCTCATCCGCGCTTACCCAGATCTCGATCTCCTTAGGCGAGCTTTCGAAACGGTAAGCTTTAAATTTTCCTGCCGGGACCTCTACATCCTCTATTGAAACCATTTTTATTTCGAATTTATTACCTGGCAGGTTCACGTTCAATATACCTCCCGGCATGAAGTTAAATACGCCCCTGGCATAATAAGATAAAAGGATCGGATTATGTATGGGGCTTTCTTTTTTGATCGTAGTTTTTTCCTGTTTCGAATATTTATGTTTAGTTATAGTAACCGTAAAATTATCCTGATCGTAAACCTCGGTTATATTCTCAGAACTTAACCATTTGCAGATCTCGCGCTCTATCTTTACCGGCATGAATGTCTGCGGATCGCTGTAAATCGTTTCTACATCCTTAAAACGAACGGCATTTGTTTCAAAAGTCAGGCGGTTCAGAAGCCTGCCGTCAACATTAATACTTCCGAAATTGCTCAGCATAGCGCTTCCAAGGCTCAATCCACCCAGCCTTACTTCATAATTCAACCTTTCCCCTTCCGGGGCACTAAAAACAGCTGGCGAAACCGGACACACAGGTTCTACGATATTAATTAACTTGCCGGTTTTTGTATTCCTCAGCGTAAGGCATACCAAAATAATAGTTAAAAATATGACGAGGAGCACTATTTTGTTTTTCATCATGAGACAATTCTCAATAGGTTAAGCCCGGTCCTTATGTCGATATCTTTGGTCGCTTTAACACCCTTAAGCTCGAAGACGACAGCTTCGATCACTAAAAATACCTCTGTTTTGCCGCGAACGCAACCGGTAAGGGTCTTTAATTTCTTGCCCATAGCGCTGTGAATATGGATCTGTGGCCCTTTCGAGTTTGTGAATATAGTGCCTATGCCTAAAACTTCCCAGGCATTTTTAAAAATAATTTTATTCGGGAGAGGCGGTATCACAGGTTTTTTAGGGCCGGTAACAAGGTCTCCTTTTTTAAGGGCGCCTATAAAAATCATTGTTGCTGCTTTGAGTTTCTCTTTTTTCACAAAAGCGCCAAGCTTTTCGAGCAACACATCGCCGTCGTCAAACTTTAGCACGAAGATCCTTCCGATCTTGCCTTGGGTGTATTTCATTTCTTTTCGCCTTTATTTAGACATTGAACCTTATGTTTATTATGTCGCCATCCTCGACGATATAATCTTTTCCTTTAACATAATATTTACCGGCTTCTTTGACTTTTGGCTCGCTGCCTAACGCCGCCAGATCGTCATACTTCATAACTTCGGCCCTGATGAACCCTCTCTCAAGGTCTGTATGTATCGCCCCGGCCGCCTCAGGCGCCGAGGAACCTTTCCTGATCGTCCACTGCCTCACTTCATCCGGGCCTACCGTAAAAAATGATATGAGGTTGAGCTTTTTAATGCAGAGCCTGCTTAGCGCGTCCACTGCCGGCTCAGCAATGCCGAGCGCTTTCAGGTATTCCTCTTTTTCCTTTTCGGATTCGAGTTCGGCTATCTCTGATTCGAGTTTCGCCGAAACAACCATCGCGTCTATTCTAAGCGAACCGTATTCTTTATTTATGCCTTCGATAAATTCCGTATTTTTTACATCGTCTTCCGAGATATTGATCGCGAGTATCATTTCTTTTAAAGTGATAAAAGGATAACTGGACATCGTCTTTTTCTCTTCTTTGTCAAAACCAAGCAGCCTGAGCGGCAGCTCCTTATCCAGGTGCGACTTTATCTTTAATAAAAGAGCTCTTTCCTTTTCCGACGAACCGTCGTGTATCTTTTTTAAATTTTGTTCGACGCGTTCAAGCCTTTTTTCGGTGAAAATCAGGTCATTTAAGATAAGCTCTGAATTGACCATTCTTATATCGCGCTTCGTGTCCACTGAACCGTCCACATGGTAGACGGCTTCATCTTTAAACGCCCTCACAACATGGCATATTGCGTCCAGGTCTTCTATGTCCTTGAAGACATCGCCTTTTGCCAGGGTTTCTTTTTCCAGTTTAGGCAAAACTTCAATATCGATCCTCGCCCGCACGTTCTTTTCGGGATTATACAAGGCGACGAGTTTATCGAAACGCGGGTCTTTTATTTCAGCGAGGCTTTTTACGGGCTTACCTGACACGAGCTCTTTTTCAGAGGGTTTATGATGGGTCAACAATTCAAATAGCGTCTTTTTGCCGACTTGCGGAAGACCTATTATCCCTATTTTCATTAAACTATCTTTCCTCTCTTCTTTAAGTAAAAGGCCTTACCATATGTCTTGATCGCTGTTATTAAAGGCCAACTGTTGTTTTTGCTTTTTTGTCTTCCATATTATTCGATTAAGATTGTTTTTTCGTTGCGAAGCTTTTAAGCGCGCTTTCTTCGGAATCGTAGATGGGAATAGCCTTCTCAAGTTTTGCTATCTTGAGATTATCCTTTAGCTCTTCGGTAACATTGATAAGGGCGAATTTGTGCCTTTCGTGTTTTACCATAAAAAGAGCCCTTAGAAGTACTGCGATCGTAGCGCTGTCAACGTGGGTAACTTTTTCAAAGTCTACTATAATATTTTTTTGAAGCGCCCCGCGCTTCTCTTGGGCGGTCTGCGCATATTGTCTTATGTCAGGGATGCTGAACATGTCGATTTCGCCTTTGAGTCTTACGATGTGGGCGTTATCTTTTTCCGCGATCTCATCGATGAACGGCGGCGTTTTGCCTTTTCTGATATTAAAAACATCGAATAGCATATTCTTAATTTTACGCCCGCTAAACGGATTTGGCAAGACAATTCCGAAAAGTAGCATTAGATCTATATTTTGCAGCTGCATTTTTTGTTTTTAATTATCCTGATTGCGGTATAATTTCTTAGGCGAGATGTCCTAAATCCTCATAAATAGGCGTTATTCTGTCACTGCGGCGATATTTAGGTTCTTAACGCCGAGCTCGCTTAAGGTATCCAGCACCTTCACTACCTCTTTGAATTGAACAGTCTTGTCCGAATGCAAAATAACGTTTATATTCGGATTATTTTTATGCATTGAAGACATTTTTTCCTTAAGAGAGCGCTGCGTTACGAGCTCTTTATCTAAATACAGATCACCTTTATCGGTTATGGTAATATCGACCTGGTTTTGATTCGTTATGGGGGTCAGATTTTTCGCCTCGGGAAGCTTTACCTCCAATTTCTGGACTCTGTTTGGACTAAACGTGTAGAGTAGGCTGAAAGAAATGAAAAAGAATATGAACATATTTAACACAATATCGGTCATCGTAACCGATTCCAAGCTGACCATGTAGTCCCTCTTCCCGGATATCTTCACTTACCCTATTCCTCCCTTGTTTCGGCGATAACCTCAAGAAGCTGAATGCAATGATTAGTCAGGTCATTTGACGCTGCTTTTATGCGGCTGATAAAATAGTTATAGCACAAATAAAAAGGTATGGCAATGATCAGGCCGGCTGCTGTCGTGATCATCGCTTCGTAGATCCCGGCTGCCAGCGCGCTCACGGTCACATTAGCCCCGGTATGTTCCCATGACATAAAAGCCCGGATCAAGCCTGTGATCGTCCCCAAAAAACCAAGGAGAGGTTCTATGCTTATTATTGAGACAAGCGTGCCTAAATATTTTTCCAGCTTCTGGATCTGGTTATTACCGGCTTGTTCCAGGATCTTCTCTAATCTGTCTAAAGGAAGTGCGCGCCTTTCAATACCTATTTTGAATACCACGGCAAGGGGGTTTTGTATATTGTGGTCGCACAATTCCAGGGCGTGGTTAATCCTGTTCTTCTTTATGGCTTTAAATACCTCTTCGACAAATTCAAATGCGTTCAGATTCATGTGCCTATAGGCCCAGAACCTTTCTAAGACTATGGCTAGGCCTACTATAGAACCCAATATAATGGGGAACATCACTGGCCCGCCTTTTAATATGAAACTAAACATTCTTTCCTCCGTTCCGTCCGTTGTACATTTTTTTTGTCAGCTTAAAAGCCGCAAATATAAGTATCGCGACTCCGACCACGATTACCACAGGTTTCTGGAATTTCAGCACAGCGGAACCGAAAAGCGCCAAAACATACATTCTCGGGATAACGCCTACCAGGGTGCACAACACAAAAGGTATAAAAGGGATCTTGGTAATACCCGAAGCTATGGAAAACACCTTAAAGGGAATTATTGGCAATACCCTTCCGATAATCACGCCCGGGACGCCGTATTTTTTGGCAAAGGCCTCTGCCTTATAAATATGATGGGGTTTTATAAAAACGTACTTTCCGAACCTGAGTATTACCGGAGTGGCGAGATATCTTCCCAATGAATAACCTACCATAGCGCCGAGCGTTGACCCCAAAGAGCCGAATATTACTATCGAATAAATAGATATCCCGATAGCGCCCGCGCCGATCACGATAGCCTCGGAAGGTATGGGCACTACGCTTGATTCGAGAAACATCGCGATAAACACTCCGAGGTTTCCGAATCTCTTTATCAGTTCGATTAAATCGCTCTGCAGGATCTGTTCGATCATAAATAAAGCTATTGACTTAAAAGGATAGTGACATTATTCTTTAAAACTTCGAGGAACCCTTTACCTTTTGATTCAAATATCTGGGTTTTGCCTGAATTGTTTCTCAAAATTATCTTTCCGCTGCCTATTTTAGCGATAAGCGGGGCGTGATCCGCAAGGATACCGAAATAACCCCACTCAGAAGGGGCTATTAGGGACACTATATCACCTTCATATACGGCTTTATCGCGGCTAAGGATATTTAACCTGAATTGCTTATCCATTATTCAAATATTTAAACTTTTTTTCCTTTTAGCTTTTCTGCCTTTTCGAGCGCTTCATCTATTGTTCCGACCATGTAAAAGGCCTGTTCGGGTAGATCGTCCAATTTTCCCGAAAGTATCATCTTGAACCCTTTTATAGTGTCCTCAAGTTTAACATACTTGCCTTTTGCACCTGTAAAGGATTCTGCCACGAAAAACGGCTGGGAGAAGAAACGTTGTATCTTTCTCGCGCGCATAACTATTACTTTATCTTCGTCGGACAATTCATCGATACCTAAAATAGATATAATGTCGCGCAAATCTTTGTAGCGCTGGAGAATTTTCTGGATCGCAATAGCCGTATTATAATGTTCTTCGCTTATAACTCTGGGGTCTAAAATTCTTGAAGTAGAATCAAGGGGGTCAACTGCCGGATATATTCCTAGCTCTGCTATCTGACGCGACAAAACTACTTTAGAATCCAGGTGCGAAAATATGGTAACTATAGCGGGGTCCGTCAAATCATCGGCAGGAACGTATATCGCCTGGACCGAGGTAATAGCGCCGTGTCTTGTGGAAGCGATCCTCTCCTGAAGCTGGGCCACTTCCGTAGCTAAGTTCGGCTGGTAGCCTACTGCCGAAGGAATACGCCCTAAGAGGGTTGAAACTTCCGAGCCTGCCTGGACGTATCTATAAATATTATCCGCAAACAAAAGCACGTCCTTTTTTTCTTGGTCTCGGAAATATTCCGCCATTGTAATTGCGGCCAATCCTACCCTAAGCCTCGCGCCCGGCGGTTCGTTCATTTGGCCAAAAACAAGAGCGACTTTGTCGGCGATCCCCGATTCATTTAACTCCAACCAGAGCTCATTCCCTTCCCTGGTACGCTCGCCTATACCGGCAAATATCGACACGCCGCCGTGCTCCTTGGCGATATTGTGCATTAACTCCATAACTATGACTGTCTTGCCGACTCCTGCTCCGCCGAATAAACCTATTTTTCCGCCTCGCGGAAAAGGCGTTAATAGATCTATTACTTTTAACCCGGTCTCTAAGGCCGAAGAGATGGACAATTGTTCCATGAATGTAAGCGAGCTTTTGTGTATTGAACTACGATTACCGGCCCGGTCTAATTCACCCTTTCCGTCGATCGTCTCGCCTAATACATTGAATATGCGCCCAAGTGTCTGCGGCCCTATCGGCACACTTATGGAGGATTCAAGGTCTCGAGCCTTCATCCCGCGAACCAGCCTATCCGTAGAACCCAAAGCGATACAGCGCACTGTATTATTTCCAGTAATCTGCGCGACTTCAAGCGTTAAATTTATATTTTTATCCGGATATTCGATCTTTACCGCGTTAAGGATCTGTGGAACCTCACGCACCGGAAACACAATATCAACTACCGGACCTATAACCTGAACTATTTCCCCGTACGCCATAAATTTACCTCAATGACTCCGCTGACATTACAAGCTCTATTAGCTCTTTAGTGATATTGGCCTGACGCACCTTGTTTCTCAATAAAACCAAATCCTCTAATAACTCTCTCGCATTTTGCGTGGCCTCTCCCATAGCCAGCATTCTGGAGGCGTGCTCCGAGCAAAAAGAGTTAAGGAGCATGGATTTAATTCTCGTAAAAATATATAACGGCAAAAGATCCTCCAATACGCTATTAACATCCGGCTCAAACAAATATTCCTCGCCCTCTTGATAGCTATGCTCGATATTCAACAGTTTTTCCACGAGCGGCTTGTGCCTTGAGGCTGTCTCAAAATACGTATACGCAACATAAACCTCGTCGGATTTTTTGGATAAAAAAATATTCGTCAGAGTTTTAAAGACCGTTTTTCCGATCTGCTCGGAATAATTACTATGCCATCCCTTAAAGGCTTCGGCGATATGTAAGCCTCGCTTCCTAAAATAATTAAAACCTTTTTCGCCTACTGCTATCAATGACACTTTTTCATTATCATGTTGGCTTATAAACTTTTCGGCGGCGGCTATAATAAGTTTATTATACGTGCTACACAAACCCGTATCCGAAGTTATAACACAGAGCGCTATATTTTTTTTCTCAACTCTCGCTTCAATAAGAGGGTTATCGATGTTTTTTAGCGAAGAGAGGGTCTTTTTTAATAGCACTTCTACTTTAAAAAAGTATTTTTGCGAAGCAAAAAGTCTATTTTCCATAACCCTCAGTTCGGCTACCGAGATCATTTCCAGTGCTTTTGTAATTTTTTTTACATTCTCGGTACTTCGAATCCTGTTTTTTATTTGTCTTAAGGATTGGGCCATTTTTAACCTTGCACTTTAAATATATTTTTAAATGCCATCATTGCGCCTGTTAATTTTTCCATAAACGCGTCGTTCGGATCTTGGCCTGCGCCTATTTCGATCTCTATGTCGGGATATTCTTTAGCGATATAATCATATAATTCGGTCTCAAATCTCTTTATATCGCGAATCGGTATATCGTCAAGAAAACCTTTTATTCCGGCATAAATAATGATTGCCTGCTTAAAGGTCGGAAGAGTTTTATACTGGTCTTGCTTTAGGATCTCGACCATTCTTTCGCCGCGAGTAAGCCTCTCGCGCGTTGTCTTGTCAACGTCGGTCCCGAATTGGGTGAATGTGAGAAGTTCTCTATATTGGGCCAAGTCGAGCCGCAGGCTGCCTGCGACCTTTCTCATCATTTTCGACTGCGCCTTGCCTCCGACACGCGAAACAGAAAGCCCGACGTTAACTGCAGGGCGAATGCCCGCATAAAAAAGATCGCTCTCGAGGTAGATCTGCCCGTCTGTAATAGAGATCACGTTTGTGGGAATATAGCTCGTAAGGTCTCCTGCTTGAGTTTCGATTATAGGAATAGCTGTGAGAGAACCTCCTCCCAAGTTATTGCTTAATTTTGCCGCGCGCTCAAGCAGTCTTGCGTGGAGATAAAATATATCACCCGGATACGCCTCTCTTCCCGGCGGGCGCCTTAGTAGAAGCGAAAGCTGCCTATAGGCTTGGGCGTGCTTTGAGAGGTCGTCGTAAATCACGAGGGCATGTTTTCCCGAATACATAAATTCTTCGCCTATAGCGCATCCGGTATACGGAGCGATATACTGCGAGGACGCGGAAGCCCTTGAAGAAGCGCTAACGATAGTAGTATATTCCATGGCTCCGTATCGCGTCAAAGTTTCGGCTATGCCGACAACGTTCGATAATTTTTGGCCTATTGCTACATAAATGCAATAAACGTCTTTCCCTTTTTGATTAAGTATCGTATCCAAAACTATAGCGGTCTTACCTGTCTGCCTATCGCCAATTATAAGCTCTCGCTGCCCTCGCCCTATCGGTGTCATAGAATCTATAGCCTTGATACCTGTTTCAAGCGGCTCCTTTACAGGCTGACGTTCCACAACATTAGGGGCGGATGATTCCATGGGCCTGTACTTATCTGTAATTATAGGATCTTTATCATCTATAGGGACGCCCAACGCATTAACAACGCGGCCTATAAGGCCTTGCCCTACGGGTACGCGAATGATCTTATCGGTCTTTTTTACGATATCGCCTTCTTTTATGCTTCTGTCAGGGTTATCCGGGCCAAAAATAACAGTTCCAACGCTGTCTTCTTCCAAATTCAAGACCATGCCCATAACATGATTAGGAAATTGCACTAATTCTCCTATCATTGCATCGTCAAGTCCGTAAACTCGGGCAATAGTGTCTCCGACCTGAATAACAGTCCCTATGGACTCTTTCCGGACGCGGGTCTTATACTTCTCTAATTCTTTTTTTATTATTGATGATACTTCTTCGGGTCTTATTTCCATACTAGCTAACCTTAACTGTCATTAGTTTTTCATTCAGGTCGTCTAAACGCCTTCTTATCGAGCCGTCTATTACCGTATTCCCTACAATTACCTGTATGCCTCCCAGCAAATTGGGATCAAGTTCTAAGAAAAGATTCAGTTTCTTTTTCAGGTTTTTTTCAATCCGGACTTTTATCTCCTGGAGGTTTTCCAATTCCATAATATAGGCCGTTTTTAGCAAAGCATTTACAGCCTCACCGTGGCCGTAGTTTATTCTTACATAGTCTGCAATTTCTACAATATTTTTTATACGCCCTTTTTCCAAGAGCACTTTTAAGAGCTGCCTCGTTTCTTCTGAGAAATCTTTTAATACGCTATCAATTATCTCGCACTTTTCAGAATAAGTAATTTCAAGATTTTCTAAAAAGGATTTGAGTTCCGGGTTTTGGGAAAGTATTATTTTCAAACCTTTCATCTCGTCAACGGCTTTTCTAATACCCATTGTGTCCTTTGCGTAGCTTACAAAGGCCACTGAATATCTTTTGGTTATGATCTTATTCTTCATTTGGTTTCGTCAACCTGTTTTAAAAAGTCCCCTATAAGCTTTTTGTCGTTTTCCTCTGTAAACTTCGCCTCTATCAGGCTCTCGGTCGCTTTCATCGTCAGCGCTATTATTTCGTCTTTGAGATTTTCTTTGGCCCTGGCTACCTCGTGCTTCATGTCGATCTTGGCCGCCTCGATGATCTTTTCCGCATCCATTTGTGCCTTTTTCTTTATTTCATTTACAACCTGGCTACCCTCCTTAACCGCTTCCTTGATCCTTTCTCTCGCTATGTTCTCTATAGAGCTCAGCTGGGTCTCGTATTCCGCCTTTAAACGTTCTATCTCAGCTTTGCTGTCTTCTATGCTTTTCAAGCCCGAAGATATTCTCTCTTTTCGCTCATCCAAAAGCTTCAGGATGCGCTTCCATAAGAATATGCGCAGGATAAAAAGGAGAAGCAAAAAATTTATCACTTGCGCAACAATCTCGCTCGTGCTTAAAAGTTTTAACAGTTCCATAAAGGCTATTTAATTATAATTTTCCGGCCAGGACAAACGCAAATACGAAAGCATATATCGTTAATGCCTCAATAAACGCGCAACCCGTGGCCATGTTTATCAATATCTTTGTAGAAGCCTCCGGTTGCCTGCTTGTGGCATCCATCGCCGACGACACGGCCTTACCCAGGGCCAACGCAGAACCGAACGCGACTATTCCAAGCGATATGGGAATCGCAAAAGCTAATACTGTTTTATAATCAATACCCATCTATTCCCTCCTTTTTATGCTCTGTTAATCCTCATGCGCCAAAACAAGCGCAAAATATATCGTACTCAAAAGACAAAAAACCACTGCCTGGACAGTTCCGGCAATGATCGCTAAAAACGTATTGAAAAATAACATTGGTATTCCCTTTAAGCCGAATCCGGCCATGATGGAAAGCAATATGTCGTCGCCCCATATATTGCTTCTTAAACGCAAAGATAGGCTGATAGGTTTGATCAATTCGCCGACAATATGAAGAAATAATAATAAAAGAGGTATTGCCACTGTAAATGCCAGAAACCCCCGCGGCTTACCCATCATATGGTCTATATATCCGATAATACCGTTTTCCTTTATAGCCGAATATTGGACATATATAAAAACACAGAGGGCCAGCGCCAATGTAGTCGACCAGCTAGTCGTAGACGACTTCATAAAAGGAACAAGCCCAAAGAAATTCATAAAAATTATATAAATAAAAAGCGTACCTATGAAGGGCGTGTACTTCCTGCCTTGAGCCCCCAGGATCCCGCATACAAAATCATCTATGCCGCCAACAAACATTTCGAATATATTTTGCAGCCTGTTGGGAACTAATCTTTGCTTGCGGCAGACAAAATACGATGCGATGCTAAGGATGGATATAATTATAAGAGAAAATATAACATTTTCCCACAAACGCAGATAGTGGGCAAAAACCGTACCCTCAAGCTTGCTTTCTAAAATGGTAACTATATTTGGCAGTTCTGTGCTCATTTTCATGCTAGGTGAATATTATTAATGGAAAACGGTTATAAGTCAAGATAAAATCCGCTATTTCTTTTCTATTTTTAGCGCTAATTTTATTATTCTTACGGTTTCCAATATGGCGGCCGCGCTTCCGATAGCGCTGCATAAAATAGCTATAAAGGGCGCTAAATTAAACTTTTTTTCCAGGTAATCTCCTATAAAATAACCACCGAGCGCTCCTGCTGCCAAAATTAACGGTATAAAAGACAAAATACCAGATATTTTAATACGTTTATATATTTCATTTTTATTTGCCATAATTAGCTTTGCCCTACGAATAAGTAAAAAAATCAAGGTGATATGCTGATCCCCGGAGTAATGAACAGCGGTAAAAATGCTTTTTTGAATATCGTTTTATCCTGTTCTGCCATAGTAATACTCTCCTAAGTACGCTGCCAAAATGTTTAGCTATATTATATCACATGGGATTAAAAAACGCGACTCTCTACAAAACTATCTTTATTTCTTAGGGCTTGAATAGTATAATAGGCTTGATGAAAACGAAAATATACCTGGCTCCCATGTCCGGTGTAACAGATCTTCCTTTCCGGCTTATAAGCCGCAAATTCGGCGCAACGCATTGCTTTTTTGAAATGCTAGATTCAAATGCCCTGCTTCATGACCATCCACAAAATAGGCGCCTCATGAAAACCCTTAAGAAAGACTCGCCTATCAGCGCTCAATTAGTGGGCGCGGATCCTTCCATAATGCTAGACGCCGCGCAAAAACTCACAAGTCTTCTCGATATATCTTTTTTAGATATAAATAGCGCCTGTCCCGTAAAAAAGGTAACAAAAAAAGGCGCGGGCGCGGCTTTATTGAAAGATCCTAAGAAGCTTGGAGATATGCTCAAAAAACTATCCTCCAAACTAAAAATTCCTCTAACGGTTAAATTAAGAACCGGCTTTAATAAAACCAATATCAGCGAGTGCATTAAAACATCTAAAATATGCGAGGCTAACGGCGCGGCTATCGTATTCATACACGGCAGAACGGCGTCGCAGGGCTATTCCGGAGACGTTGACTATAAATCAATAAGGGCTGTTAAGGAAGCCTTAAAAATACCCGTGTTCGGAAGCGGGAATATCTTCAGCCATTTACTGGCTAAAAAGATGCTTGATGAAACCGGATGCGACGGGATTATAGTCGCGAGAGGTGCGCAAGGCAATCCATGGATATTCAAAAGTATAGAAAATTATTTAAAAAACGGCCGTATCCCCAAAAGCGTGAGCTTATCCATGAAGATAAAAACCCTTAAACAGCACATCGTTTACATAGAAAAATATAAGGAGATGGGGCACGCCAATAAGATAGGATTCATGGGGCAGGTGGCAATGTGGTATTTGAAAGGCTTTTATAACGCTTCGAAGATCAGGGAGCGCATACACAATACAAGGTCATACGAAGAATTGATCACTTTGATAAATGATGTGGAAGGAATTGCCGGCGCAACAGATATATCTTTCTCAAAGATTCAAAAAATATAATTACTACAAGAGTGATCATGATAGCTGAGAGCGAAGCGTTCAAATTCCCCTGGAAGTTATGTTTTGGCAAATAATTACCAGTGATATTCAATATTCCGGCAAAAACCGTGGTTACAAACATAAAGATCGAAGGAATGAAAGTAATCAAACCATATGCCCATCTCTTCGTGTGTTTGAGAATATATAAGGTCCCTACCAGCAAAGCAAGCGTGGCTAGAAGCTGGTTCGCCACTCCGAACATCGGCCAAATAGTGGAAATATCGCCGTTATAAACCAGATACCCCCAGAGAAAACTTATTATCCCGCCGCTCGCGGCAATTCCCCATAAAGATTTGCCTATACCGCCTCTGGGGTTGGCCAATTTTGTTAACTCTTCAAAAATATAACGGGCTACGCGCGTGCCGGTATCAACCGTGGTAAGTATAAATAATGCCTCGAACATAATTGCGAAGTGATACCAATATCCCATTAGAGATTTCATTCCCGGTATCGAAGACAGGATAACTGACATGCCGGCTGCCAGCGAAACAGCACCGCCGGTCCGGCCCGCCAACGCCTCGCCTGTCATCTTTTCTATTTCCGCAAGATGAACTGTGCTGAATCCGAGCTTATGGAATATATCGACAGGAACATTGATGGCAAAATAATCTCCAGGTATAAGCACTGTCGCGGCTATTAATGCCATGATCGAGACGAACGCCTCGACCAGCATTGCGCCGAAACCTATCATGCGCATGTCCGATTCTTTATTGATCATTTTCGGCGTAGTCCCTGAACTGACAAGGCTATGAAAACCGCTTATCGCGCCGCAGGCTATAGTTATGCATACAAACGGCCATACTTTGCCGGGTATTATCGGGCCGCCGCCATGTATAAACTTAGTTACCGGCGGCATATTCAGATGCGGGTTAACCACGAATATTCCTATCGCTAAAAGCGCTATGGTCCCGATTTTCATATAAGAACTTAAGTAATCGCGGGGGCACAATAATAACCAGACAGGAAGAATTGAGGCTATAAAACCATATATAGGTAAAATTATTGAAAGCGCCGGCTTTGAGAATAAAAAGTATTGCCCGAACCCGGTTTTTGAAAGAGGCTCACCGAAAACTACGCCTGCAATAACAATTATGACTCCTATCAATGAAGCTTCGACGATTTTCCCTGGGCGCAATTTATACATATATAACGCGACGATCAAAGCTGCCGGGATAGTCATCGCAATAGTAAATGTCGCCCATGAACTTTCGCTAAGCGCGTTAACCACTACCAGCGCCAACCCTGCCAGCGCGGTAATAATAATAAAGAGTACGGCTATTCCGGTTACAAGGCCTGCAGTTTTGCTTATATTTTTCCTGGCCAGCCTTGTCAATGAAAGCCCTTTTGTCCTTACCGAAGCAAATAGGATCACTATATCGTGCACAGCGCCTCCTAAGACCGCCCCGATAAGTATCCACAGGAATCCGGGTAAAAAACCAAACTGCGCGGCCAATACCGGCCCGACCAACGGCCCGGCCCCCGAGATCGCGGCAAAGTGGTGGCCAAAAAGTACGTATTTATTAGTAGGGTGGTAATCTCTTCCGTCTTTTAAGGTATGTGCGGGCGTGGGCCTTTTATCGTTAAAAATAAGGATTTTAGTTATAATAAATTTTGCGTAAAAACGGTACGCGAGGGCAAATACAAGTAAACTAATTATGAGCAATGTTAAGGCGTGCATGGGATTATTTTACATCAAACAAAAAGCTCCTGCAAGTATTTTACTACAAGTTTAGCGCCGCAGATCCTCACTCCAAACGGTTTCATTTAAAACAAGGCATCCTTTTAGAGTTTTTATTTTAAATCTTTCCCTAGTTTTTCAGTGAATCGTTTTCCCGAATCTAAAGTGAGATGAGCACCATCGTAATACTCGTATTCTTCGCCGGAACATGAAGAAAGGTAATCTAGAATAGGAGCCTTGTTTTTATTAGCCATAAGATAAACGGCATTAATAAAAAGTTCGAGATTTTTTCTGCCTAAAACTTGTCTTAGGTCTTTAGAAAGGGGCATTAAGACAACTACTGGTTTTATTTCTCTGCCCCTTAAAAGTTTAATGATCCGGGACATAGAATTAAGCTGATAGTCATCCACAGCGTAATTTATGTAGTAATACAATCTAAAATATTCCGCCTCTTTCTTTGTTCTTTTTACATTTACAACATTCCTATCTATTTTAGGTGTTTCTCCTTTAAAGAAACGGGCTCTGAAATTTTCTTTCATTACATTTTGTATCTCAAGCTTGTACCTGATTAAAGGAAAACTACAATTTGCTAAATAATATTTTATATTTTCTGCTCTTTTAGAGGGAACTAGGTCGGATAGGAAATCTTTCCAAGAAAAAAAGATACTCATTGTTTTTTTAAAACTCCCGCTATTTCTGTTAAGCTCCATAGGCGTCATGCATAATAACGCTACCCCCCCCATTCTTAACGCATTTAAATTTTGCTTTTTTTAAAACAAATAAAAAAGCTCTTGGCGTTCCGCCGGTCAAAATAATAGTAAGTATTTTATTTTTATTATCGCTTGAAATGATATTGCCTAAAATTTCAGTATTGATCCCGAAGGCTCTCGAGTCCCCTATGACCAAAATTTGAGGCTTTTCGTCGCAAGATCTAACTTTAGCCAAAACATTATGATGCTGCCTCGTCATCACTGATGCCGGCAAAAGGCCATTATTGAAACCTATCTCAAAAAAAGTATTTGTGCAGAGCAATAAAACAAGTAACAGTAAAAAAGCTGCCGGTAATTTTTTAAAATTGAAAGTAAATAAATTCTTTTTCACTGTAATCTCCGAATAATATAATTAACAAAAATAATGTGAAATAGAAAATGGTGCGGATCCAAAAATTGCTTCGGAAAACTACCATTACGTCTTTTCTCCTATATTGATACAGCTGAACTACTATTAAAAGCCATGAAAAGAATACTGTTTTTAAAAAAAAGTATTCCGGAAAGATGATCCGAGTACTATTAAATTCAAAAATTAAGCTATATAACATGGAAAATATCTGGCTCAATGATTGCCCTCTAAATATAAGCCATCCAAGGCAGGTCAAGTGAAAGAAAAATATAACTCTTATTGAAAACCATATTTTTTCTACAAAACTATGTTTCGGCGAAGGTATATTTTTAAGAAAAGGCTCTAGAAATTTATATGCTATCAGAAGCATCCCTTGATAAGCCCCCCATATAATAAACTTCCAAGATGCCCCGTGCCAAAGTCCACAGAGGATAAAGGTAACCATTAAAGCGAAGACTGAACTCCAGACTCCCTACTTTCTCATACGCAAAGCAATCGGGTAGTATAAATAATCCCGAAACCAATTAGATAATGAAATGTGCCACCTCTGCCAGAAATCTTGAGGGTTTGTAGCGAAATAGGGCAAATTAAAGTTAACCATTATATCGAACCCCATGCATTTCCCCAACCCTCTTGCGATATTGGAATATCCCGCGAAGTCGCAGAATATCTGAAAGGCAAATGCATAAATGGTTATTAAAACCTCTACCCCCTCATAGGGAGGCTTGCTGCCAAAAATAAGATTTACAATTTTTGCCAGGTTATCTGCTATGAAAATTTTCTGGAAAAGGCCCCAAAAAATCAAATAAGAGCCCTCGTAGAATTTGTTTAGGCTTAGCTTTCTCGGAGAAGCGATCTGCGGCAGAAGATCGCCTGCCCTCATAATGGGTCCGGCCAAAAGAAGCGGGAAAAATATTACGAAAAGGGCATAATCGAGATAATTACGCGCAGGCTCGATTTTTCCCGTGTACACATCGATCGTGTAGCTCATCGTTTTGAAAGTATAAAAAGATATTCCTATGGGAAGAATTATGTTAATGGTGTACGGCTGGACGGAAAATCCAAAAAGATTGATAAGCTGCGTGAGATTGGCGGAAAAAAAGTTAAAATATTTAAAAAGACCGAGAATGGAAAGATTTACCGCTATGCTCAGGATTAAGAGCCATTTTTTTATCTTTTCATTATCCGAACCGCGTATTGCTATGCTGCAAAAATAATCGGTACTTATCGATATAAATATAAGAGATAAAAACTTCCAATCCCAGGCAGCGTAAAAGATGCAACTTGCCAAAAGCAGCACCCTGTTCTGCC
>PEWV01000081.1 GCA_002780005.1 Candidatus Aquitaenariimonas noxiae
ATAATATCTAGGCGCCGCGCCTGGGCCGGCGCTCCCGTATCTCCCCGTGCACCGTTCGGCCTGCGTGGGCGCAGGCCTCACTTGGCGCCCCGCGGGGGCGGGGCTTCAAGCTAATGCGTAAGCGTGTTCGATTCGGCTTTCCGTGTTTGGCGAATTTTGGGTGGGGGCAAAATTCGCCAAACACTCTGCGTCCTCTTCCTCGCAAAAATCCTGTATTTTTTTGGCGGCCAATTTATCCCGAGCGCAGTCGAGGGAAAAATTTTTAAAAGGTGTTTGATAGTTTATGCTATTTAAACCAGATGAATTTATTTGCTGAGAGAGGGGAAGCATTCTATAGACATTGGCTTTACGGTCAGAGAAATCCGGCGGTGTCAGGTCATCTCGGGTAATTTCAATTATTCCCTTCTCCTCCAGCTCTAATAATCCTAAAGAAATAGTCGTATCGCTAATGCCGTAGAGTTTAGCCATATCCTCCTGGCTGCGAAACCAAAAGGGATATTTTGTTGAGCGGGCTGCTTCATATAAGCAAACCAAATACATATACTTTGCCCGCATGGATAAACTATCGGAATAGCCGTATTCCCAATACTCAAAGGGAATTGTTATCAGCGGCTCATCAGCCTCTTTTATATTATTAGCTTTTAGGGTAACTTTGCCTTTATCATAAGCTATAAGACCATAGCCCCTAAGACGCTTAAGTGAGTGATGTATCCTTTCATAGAAATAGTGAGCTTCATCACGGTATTTGCCGAGATCCTGCGGCGTTTCATATCTCATCTGTTTAGCTAAAGAGCCATAGTCAATGTCGAACGATGTTTTACCTGTCTCTTCTTGGATTTTGCATAACAACAAATAGAGGTCAAATTGCTTGAAGGCTTGGGCCTTAAGGAGCCTGCGGCCTGACTTAGGCGAAAGGAGAAAATCACAGGAAACAACCACGCCTTCTGCCTGGGGTAGAAATACATCTTTTTGTTGTATTGAAATATTATTAATATGCTCCTTCAAGGTAAGGGCATCGGTGGGAGAATCTCCAAAATAGGTGGCTTCATAGTTGTCTTCGATTGCGGCCTTGGACCAGTTAGCGCTTCCCACAAATACATACCTATCATCAATAACCACACCCTTTGTGTGCAAAAGATGCTCCGGTGTATCAAAATATACGGCTACATTATTCTCCCTTAACTTTTCATAGGCAAGACGGTTCTCCTTTAGCTTTGAATCCTCCAAAACCACCTTTACACCTACTCCCCTCTTCTTTGCTGCTACAAGGTCATCAACCAGCTCATTAACAGGATTGGTTTTATCCACAGGGTCTATTATGATAAAGTACATTGCCACAGTGATGGAATTCTCGGCTTGGGTTAGGTATTTGTGGAGATTCTCATAATAAGTTTGTCCAAAAAGCACATCCGCGCAGGCGCACAAGGGAAATGCCGAGATTGTGAGGCAGATAACGAATGCCGACAGAATATAGTTAGACTTCAAGCTAGTTCTATCCATTATATTTATTTCCGCCCCACTGCATGCTGATTCCTATCGACAAAATGGCGGCCAAAAACTTTTAAATAGTTTTTATCAAATAACACAAATAAACTCCGCCACTACCCGAAAATCGTCCCCGGATACATTCTCCAGCACTATGTCTTTGAAAGTATTATTGTCCGGAGACAAAGTAATCTTTTTATGGCGCCATTGGTCATCGTCAAGCGCTTCTTTTTCACTTCGATAGCGCTTTATAGTAAATTTCTGATTTGTTTCCGGATCTGTAACTTGGCGTGATTCCACAAGCACAACCTTGCCATTTCTTGAGCCTCCCTGATCATAGCGGAATATGCAGTAACTACCATCGGGAATGGTGGGTTCCATTGACTTTCCGACAACCTGAGCAACAAACATATCCTTATTCAAACGACGCCCGTCTGGCATCGGCTTCCAACCTTTGATCTTGGGTGTCGTTTGCTCCCTGAATGCCGTTGCCACGGCCTGAAGGTCATAAATTGGAAGATATCCGTCTTCATACCTACCTTCTGAGATAACATCCCTAAAGAATAAGTCCGATTTTTCTTTTTCGGTTTCGCTTAATCTTTTATAGACACGTTTTAAAAGATAATCTTTCACAACTGCCGCAAAGGCTTTGTCGTCCATAATTTTATTAAAAATATCTTGATTCTGATCCATACGGTCTACCAACTTAGATATGAACACATCCTCAAAACCGTATTTGAAATTATCAATCGTATTAGTCTTTGCCTGAACGCCAAGCTTCTCATCCATAACCATTTCTTCTTCAATCTGATCAAAGAAGAGTTTATCGGCTTCGGTAAAATCAGTCCCAAAACGCTCATTAAGCAATTTAATTATTTCGGAAAGTAAGGCGTATTCTTCTTTGTCTTTCTTAGTCCCTGCTTCGGTAACCGGCTTTATGCCCGCGCCAGAATCCTTTTGCAGCTCAATGCTGCCCTCTGCCATCTTCTGCAAGCGGTAATACTCAAGTGCCACTTCATCGCCAAGATGATATATATCGCTAGGATCTCGGCCCGGAAGCTTCTTCAGCAAAAAGCGGGAATAGGCATAGAATTTTTCAAGTTCAATATCCTGAAACGGCATAATCTGCGCCAGAAAGGCATACAGACGCACAAATACACCCAAGGTATTTGCGAAATCTTCTCTGTGCTCTTCCTTTTCAATCGCTTTAAAACGCTCAACCGCGACATCAATCAAAGCATTCAGCTGAGCGTGTTCACGCTTGGTGTGCAACTCCTTGTTTTTGAAAAAGACTGCGCAAAAGGCGTCAATATCCGGCTTACGAATAATCTGGAAGGAATCAATCTTATTCTTCAGATCATAAAGCTTATTGGGATCCGTGGTATCGGTAAGCTGGGTCTGCTCATAATAGGGCTGGAATGCCGCAAGAATGTCCTCTCGTCTATTTACAAAATCCAAAACAAAAGTATCTTCTTTCCCGGGGCAAGTTCTATTCAAACGGCTTAAGGTCTGCACCGCCTTAACCCCATCAAGCCGCTTGTCCACATACATTGTATGCAAAAGCGGTTCGTCATAACCGGTCTGGTATTTCTCCGCTACGAGCAGTATTTGATATTCTGCCGTAGCGAACCGTTCCGGTAATTCCCTTTCGCCAAAGCCATTCATTCCCGCCTCGGTATATTCCGGAGGAACGCCATCCAAAAGAACAACCCCCGAAAAAGCAACCAGCGCCTTGATATCGTGATATCCTTTTTCTTTGAGATAAGTATCGAATTCATGTTTGTAACGCACAACGTGTTCGCGTGAAGACGTAACCACCATTGCCTTGGCCTTGCCGCCAATCTTTTTCATCGTAACCTGCCGAAAATGCTCAATCATAACCTCTGTTTTTTGGGCAAGGTTATACGGATGCAATGCTAAAAACCGGGCAATCGCGCGGGCGGCCTTTTTCTTATTTACATTCGGATCTTCTTCAATCTTTTTAGAAAGCTGGAAAAACGTCTGGTAAGTT
>PEWV01000016.1 GCA_002780005.1 Candidatus Aquitaenariimonas noxiae
TAAACTTTTGCGAGATCCTGCGCATGTCCATTTCCCTTGAAATGCCGGAATCAAACATAAGAATAGAAAGATCTTCAGGGAAGCTGACTATTCCTTTAGGAACCTCGGGCGAATTGCCCATAACTACGATCTCGCCTCTTTTACCGTAAGAAACTATCGCGTGGTCTGCGATGCCGCATGCCTGGCCGCAATATGTGCTTTCGGCAAAACCATTATAGATGAGGTCGCTAAGCGGTTGATGCAGGCCGAATATTCTGTCTATAGCATAGTTTAAGCCCATTACAATAGATGACGATGAGGAGAAGCCGGCTTTAGGCACATCACTTTCTCCTACATAAACACGCAGGCCTGAAAATTGCCTTTCCCCGAAATACTTCCCCTGGTAGAATGCGATTATTGCGCGCGCGAACATATCCCAGTCGCGAGTCCGGTCTGTAGGAATATAGCCTGCCTCTTTCTGCTTTTGAGACCAGACATCCCATTCCAGAGGACTGTTTATCTTCTCGGTGCCTTTTACCCCGTTGTCATTTATGCTGAAGTCTCTATGCTCGTATTCCGTATCGGCATTTTCCAATACAACTTTGTCATCGTTCGATCGCTGAACAACCATGAATGTTTCCTCTTCAAGGGCCATGTTGACCGCGTCGACCATAAGCCCGGGCGCGTCAGGATGGCCGCCAAATACTCTCAATCTGCCCGTGGTAGATACTACTACTACCGGCTTTGTCATATCATATATACCCGTTTCTCGAGCGCCTTCCAGTGTGCGCAGGTACGCCTCTTTTTTTGCCGCTAAAAGCTCGGGATTATCCCCGTAGATCTCGACTAAAAACTCATGAAAGCCGCTAGTCTCTGAATTTCTCACTACTTCCAGCCACTGAGGTATGGTATACTCGGCTACCAATTGCCCTGCCTGATCTATCGCGACAAATTTGCTCCTTACATATGATGTAGAGACCATTCTTTCAATGCGTATTTCGTATTCATCCGGGCTTTCAGTTGCTTCCACAGGATTATCCAGGCGCGCTATTAAGTTCGCTAAGAAATTGACTTGTTCGCGCGGCGGGAAATGTTCCATAAGCTGGGTAAGTCTATATTCATCTATATAAATATTACGCCCTGTTCTTTCTTCATTACTAAATCCCTGCATTCCTCCTACAGGAATACTTTTTTCCCTTTCTCCAGCAACGGCCATTCCCCGGCCTACATGCGCAACAACTCCGGATATACCTTTTCTCGCGCATGCCGCTTCGAGTCCGGGTATAACTATAACATTTATGTTAGGGTCGGCGCCTATTCTTTCTTTCGCCGCTTCTAAAATAGGCCTGAATCTATTTTGAATTTCTGTATTCATTCTGACATTGCCTATGTCCTGGCCGTTCGTAGCTGCGGCATAAGCCTTGATCTTTTCAGGCGGTTGCGCGAGAAATCCTTTAATGACATCCGCTATAACTTTATGCCCTCCTCTTGTAACAGTAAACGTATAGCCGTTCGTGCTTACTAATCTTACAGTACCTCCGAAACGCCGCGTCGCCTTTTTAGATTCAAGCGTATCCGCTAAGTTCCAGAGGGCTGTTGTAATGCGGCGCTGGGGCGTATAAGTATCAGGCATAACAGGTTCATCGGATATTAAGGTAGAATTGCTTAACCCTACCGGCCTTGCATTCGCCTCAAGAACTACAGGTATAATTTCAATTTTTCCGTCAGGCCGCTCCTGCACGTCAAGGGCTATATCTATTCCTAAAAATTCAACCATATCCTCTTCGCTCAAATCTTTATTTATGGCGTGAGCCGCATCCTCCGCGGTCTTTTTTATAGCCGCGATATGCTCTCTTGTTAGCGGTAGGAGCACCCATTGCCCGTCTCTTTTCTGATAATAAATACTTTTAAGGGTGGTATTTATATCCCGGATATCAGCGCCGCGCGCTTTTGATACAACAACTTGATCAGGGTCATTTGCTACTTGGGCATAACCTGATTCTGCTAAGAAATCATTATGGTCCCAACCGACATTGACCCTTAGGACGAGCCTTCTGTAACCTTTGCCTGATTCGCCTTGAGCAAAATATCGGGCGTTTCCAACGGGCCTCTGTAATAATATATCCTGTCCGGTCGACAAAAGCTGCGCCACATAATCTATGGCCGCGTTTCTATCGGTACTTGAAAAATATTCGATACCCTCTCCCTCTGTTCCTATATTTGGCTTGACAACAACTTCGAGGCGAGCTGCGTCGCCAGAACCTATTACAAAATTTGCCAATTGTCCGCCTATCGCAGCCGGATCAGTACCAGCAGGGACAAGGATCGTGAGAGGGACATTTGCCGCACCTCTTATTAATCCGGATGATTTCATTTTATCGTCAACGCGGCTTGAGGTTTCTGCAGGATTCACCTGCGGTATTTTACAAAGCGCGAGGTCATGGGATATATCCTGCGCGACCTGTATCTCTATTTCCTTTGGTATGTTTGTCATCATAGCGAGATCACACGCCGGGTCGAGCTCAAGAGGCCTTGGGAAGTCGACCTCTTTTAATACCTTGCGTTCATGGTCATATATTATCGCGCGTTTGACTAAAATTTTGTCTTTCTTTCTCTCTATCCAGCCTTTATCCCACAGGATACCAAGAACATCTTCATCAAGGGTACCATGTTTTTCTTCATCATAAATAGAGCTGTCGGCAATAAGAGCGGATATAAGATCAGTTGCGCCATCAAGCGTTCCGCATATAACTGCTAATTTTCCCCTGTCACTCCCTATGAGACGCTCGAAATCCCCGACGTTCAATTGGCCTTCAACGACTCTTAATGTCTGGCGAGTAGGCGATTCTATTTGTCCAACTGTTATTTCAGCGACTCTTCGCGAAAACGTATCAGACCACCCTGACCTCAAGGCAACAGGGATCCTTCGGTCTGTCCCGAATTCACCTGAAGCAACAAGGACCTTCTGTAATTTTTCTCTGTCACGTTTTAATATACCTGCGGCTTCCTTTATAATTCTTGCGCGGGTTCCCGGGTCTTTTAAACCTTCCCTTATTTGCCCTATATCTCCAAGGCTCTGTTGAAGCTGACCAAATAAATAAAAATTCAATACAAGGCTCAGATCATCTTCTGCAACAGCGTCTCTTCCTTCCTGAGATAATACTTGTCTTGTTTGCTCTAACGCGCTTGCGATCGGATCTTCCGGCATTACCGGGGCCGGGGCAGTAGGCTCAGGCGCAGGCGGAGGCGTAGCCGTCGGTCCTTGGCCTGGGATCACTGTGCTGGGCGGTTCCAATCCTCGCTTCGCGAGGTACTTATACCCTCTCCTCGCCAGCCTGTTCCAAACCGGTATAACAAGTTCACCTTGGTCCATACCGAGTTTTTGCAACTGCTGCTGGTGGGGCCGTATAAGCCCAAATCCGCTATTTAATTCAATAACGCCTATTCTTACCTGTATTTTTCCTTCACTTATTAACTTTACGATATTGGTTTGCGAGGCGTCTAAAAATCTTTGCTTTCCTTCTTTGTCATAAATGAAAAATGCGACATCGCCTTCTATAGTAGGCGCGAAATGTATAATACTCGGCTTTGAACGCGGCGTCCTTTTGTAGATAAGATAAGGCATAAAATCAAAAAGCCCTACCATCATACGGGCGTACGGCACATCCCCGCCGTCCAGAGACGCTTTCAGTTCAGGGAAACGAGCCTGAACATCCGGCCTTTGGACAAATTCAGGGGCATAATCCTCCAATGCTTGAAGACAGCCGAATGTAACCCTTTCCAGTTCGTCCGCTACAATTTTTGCAAATTCCGGCTTTATTACACGCTCCGGAGTTCCTTCAAAAAGCCTTCCTCCTCTTCCGTAGTTGGCAATGGGTTCTGTATTGGCTATTAAAGCGAACGCGGCTATTGTCCTGTCGTCGGCGTCTGATTGAGTCGGAAATGCCCTCATGAACCAATATAAGGGCGTAGGCGGGATTTTATTTAATTCTATAGGCCTGCCTATTTCTGCAAACTCGTCGACTAATTCATTGTATAGAAAATCTCTTTTTGCCAGCTGAAACGGAGAAGAGGTCAGGAATACCTGAACTATACCGTCATCGGCAGAGGTAAAACTCTCCGCAAAATCTACCATCTCCTCAAACGTCTTTTCATCGATCTGCTCTTTCTCGTTTACGACCACAAATCTCTGCGAACCTCTGCCGCCTGACTGTTCACTCGGTTTATATATGACTGCGCGCATACCTGTTCCGATACAACTATTTTGGACAAATTTTCTCAATACGCGCTCTATTTCCGCTTTCGGCGTATCTCTCGGTATCTCTGCCTGAGGTATACTGTCAACTCCGCCCTTGGCAAGCAGTTCTCTTAATACTGTTTTCATATAATTCATTCTCTCGGCGATCCTGCTCCACGCCACAGGCAGGCCGTCATCTTCATACCTGCCGCTTACGTGATTATAAGAAGTAAAATGATTCATGGTACTGCCGATTATCGGTCTTGCGGATGGATTAAACTGCAGAATAGTAAATACACCTTCTTTATTGGCTTCTTCTACTGCAGTCGGTTCTATGCCAAGAGCACGAAGTTGCTCCGGGTTCATAAATGTAAGCGATGCAGGAGCATAATATAAATATTGACCTTTGCGGCCTTTTCGCTTGTCAGCGACTCTTGCAGGATACTGGGTAACGCCTGTGCACATTTTGTATAATCTGCCGCCGATCTCCACTCCTTCCCTTTGCAATCTTAAGTTTTGGCGTACACCTGCCAAAGTGGTCGTGTTCCCGGGAGGATAAGACACTGCGGCATAAATGGAATCCTGCCAGCCTATTGCCAAGGGGTCAACATTCTTTGCTATGCGCGGGAGCGGGAATCTATCGTGTATAAGAACTATTGTGTCTCGCAATGCACGCATATTTTCCCAGAATATCTCAGCATCCGAGACCGGCTGATCGTATACATAAAGTATCCCTGCTTTTCCTTTTGTATAATCTCCCAATAAATCCTCAACGTATTCTTGATTCTTGTCTTTCAAGGCTGTTTTTGAGATTACAAGGGCTCTCATATAATCATGGATCCAGCGGTAATGCTGGAATGAAAGCTGCTGCATCCTCTCCCTTAATGCCGGATCCCTGAAGTAGTCACTTTCAAAACCGTAACCGTTCGTGCATAGATAATGAAAGAGGTATGGTGGGTAATCGAATTCATGAACATTCATAACGCCATCACAATATTCCGAAAGAACGTTAATGAGCTCATTGGGGTTTTCTACGTGTACCGTCTGGTTCAGGAGATATGCCTGGTCTATCAATGAGCCGATATTTGCTACGATAGTAAGCTTTGCTTCATCCCCCATAATGCCTGCGTATTCGGCAAGCCTTCCGATACTGCCACCCCTGTTTTTGTCATGATCACCTCTCAAGCGTCGGTATTGACGGACCGTGATAGGTTTCCCATCGAAGAATACCGCCAGATCATCTTTTAGTTCCTTCTTTAATGGCTCTTCTCCTGGGAGCAGTTCATCTACATACCGCTCGCAAGCTGCTCTTCCGTAAGCCAGGAATTCGCCAAAATTAGAAAAAATCGTTTTCGGATCTATCGTAGAAGTGGCCAAGAGATTAGGCCAGTTCTCAACTATACCGTTTGCCTGGCTAAGACACGCCTCACCTGTAAGCTCTGCTTGCGCGCTTATTCTTTCATATGCAGTATCAAAGGCATTACGCACCTTCGCTTCTTCGCCCTGCCTCTTCTGCTGTAATTTTCTCTGCCCGATCTCATCTGCCGCCGTAAAAACCGCTAATTGTCCTTCCTTTGTAGTACCTCTAAACACTGTGCGCTCTTCAGCGTATTCTTCTGTAGTCAACTCATGCGCAGGCGTAGCAAATAACGTTACTCCTTTAGCGGCGGCCCTTCTGCCTGTGGCCTCTTCAAAGGCCCTTTGATATTCCGCTATTACCGGCTCGGGTAAACCATTTAAGATCCATCTTCCTCCGAGCGCAAGCCACATTTCAAATGAGAAATCTTCCAATTTAGGGCTTTTAATAAAATTATCCAGGGCTTTCTTTGTCTCGTCATATCTGGCAACACTCGCCCCGATCTGTTTTGCAACTTCTCTCTGGGATTCGATAGTCATGCGCATAACTTGGTGGGTCTGGCTCAGTTGCGACGCCCACTCTGTAAGTAACGCGCGCGCCTGCTCCCTGTCACCTGTCGCAATAGCTTTGTGGACCGCTGCCGCATTCTGCCTTGATTCCTCTACTTCTCTGCGCCATCCCTCTATTTTATCGACGCCTATATCCAAACACGCATATGTTCCGCCCAGGGCCATCCATTCGCGTATGCGATCCCAGTCAAGTAGCGGTCCTTGCGACTGCTGCGTAGAATCGATCAAAACAAGGTCACTGTTTGGATTCCCTATTTTCATGCACTGAGCAACTCGCGGCAGGTCTCTTAAAAATTGTTTTAACTCGTCATGCGCCGAATTAAGGACTATAACATCGCAACCCTGGTAATCCCTCCAAAAATCATTTCCTACGTTCTTGACCGAGGTTGCAAGGGTTACCATTTCTCCTTTTGTAATTTCGGCTATTTTTGCTTTTACCTTCTCAACATCTGCCGGCGACGCCTTTTTTGCAAGTTGCGCAAGTTTGGATTTGATAATAGACCAGTTGAATAAATCCGTGGTCCCGGAGACTTTTGCATTTGCTATGATCTGGTCTTCGGTTAATTCTGCTATGCCAAATTCGGCAAAACCTAAATTTCTTAACCTTGCTTTTATTTTGTCGGCGTCTGTCTTGAGCTCTCCGTCCATAAATTGGTCCACATCCGGGACGAACGGGTCGCTTAAAACAATTTCACCGGGTATCGGTATGGTTGTCTCGTCGCCTATTAGCTCGTCGACAAGCCGTGTGATCTCGGCGAATTCTTTATATTCGGGCGAATTTGTTATTTCTCTATATTGTTGGGCAAGGGTTTTATATTCATCGGTACCTGTCTGGCCGGCGGTTTCTAATTCTTTCATCCTGCTTTCTATGTCGTCGACTTTTTTTATAAGCCCACCCATATAGTTTTTGACCCTCTTCTGCTGTTTTGTAAGAAGAAGGAACATGTACCAGTTCGCAGACTCCCTGTAATCAGAGACTTCGCCCTTGTAACTCGCCTGCATGCCTATTTTTATCCTGTCCGGAGATGTGAGGTCAGCTGCTTCCCCGTGAATCCTTCTTGCCCTGGAAACCGCTTCAAATATATTTCTTACCTTATTTACAGCGGCGGTATCATTTATTTGACGTTCAACCTTAAGTATCTTTGTAGCCCATTGCGCTAACTGCATGGCAAATGTGTCTAACCTATCCATGCCTGCTTCGCCGCGGGCGGGCACAAGTTTATCCATAAGAAATACGATAATATCAAAACTCGGCATCCATTCCGTATCTCGGATATCGCCGAAGTATTGCCGAACTTCCTGATCCTTTGAAAGCTCTTCCCTTGCCCACACCTCCCATTCCGCAGTGTTGGCAAAATCAGATTTTACTGCAAGTACACGGCTAGCTTCCTGTTTTATATGCTCTCTTTTTTCGCTTGGAACGCCAACAAGTTCCAGAATTTGATCATTTGTCATTTCGGTCATAAGTATTACAAAAACAGGTTCTTTTGTAAGGCAATACCCTGCCACCATTGCTGAAGCCCAGATAAGAAAATGCGATTCTTTTCTCGTGTTCATGGCGTCTCTTAAATCCCTTCCATCCATGCTGAACGCCTGGGCGAGGGTACCTACATAAGTAGCTGCGGCATGCTCGATATCTCTAACTGTATTTTCCAAAACTTTAGCTGTCCCGGCTTCTCCGGTATCGAATATGTGCGCGCAAGGTATGGAACTATTGGCAAGCTCGACCAACAAAAGCGAGTCTTCTACGCTTTCGGGCTCGCCTCCGATAAACTGTCCGTATTTCGAAGTAACCGAAGAAACTTCATTAGGGCCAAACCATATGCGGCTCGGTTTTACTACAAAATTAAATCTTCTCTTTACGCCCTGCTCGGGAATGTCTTCTGAAGAAACGCGATACGGCCTTGTGTCCAACTTTAATTCATCGATAGTTTCCCTGGCAGCCGTAAGATGGCGATATGTAATATAGTTCTTAATATAATTACGCGCCCTGAGCTGTAAATCCCTCCTACCTTCTAAAACGTTTCCATAAGCTGCACTATAAAGAGCAGCGTTAAAAGCGTCTGTTTTTCCTTTTCTGGCCTTCAGGAAATTCATAATATCCTGTTTTGTAGCTTGAGATTCGGAAATGCCTTTTCTAGCCAGATATTTATCGTAATCACTTTTTAGGCCTGCTGTTTTAATAAATTCAGTGAAAACTTTTCGCGCAAGTTCATCTGATTGCATGGCTCCGGCGACTTCGCCTTCCAGCCCGGACTCCCGTATCACTGCAAGATTTGCCACATCTGCGGCAACATCTCTATATTTTCTTAAAAGTGTTTCTATTGCTTCATCCCTTGTGATTTTTTCTTCTTCCATGACCGAGGCAAGTTCGGCATCTAAGAGATAATGGCCGAATACTTCCTTTACTGCCTCGCCTATTTTTCTTCTATATTCATCTTCTTTAAGGGCGACTCTCGCTTGCGCTTCGGGTGATGCGTCCACTGTCGCAAGGTCGGTCATTACTCCTTCAAGAACATGTTGTATTACCTCTGCAAATGTTCCGCCGACCGTTGTCTCTAATTGATACGCAAACATGGGCCACCCGTTCTGCTCGGAGTTTTTTATAGCTTCGTAACAATAAGGGGCTATTTCGAGAAGGATTTGTTCCATATTCGACCAGTCTATAAATGCTTTTCCCTCTTTTGACTTTACGGTGAGAGACGCATTTTCTGAATAGAAACTGGAATACGGGACTGCGTATTTCGGGTCAGGGGCTATATCGATATTTGAAAGGGCCTCTGTCCTCAATTCTTCGACTTGTTCATCACGCTCTATATAAATTCTTCTTCCCAATAAAAGCCGCGCTATATGATGCCCGCTACGCGGGGAAAAGCGCTGGGCAAAGAATGTGAATGCCGCGTCTATGAATTCAGCGTCGTCAAGGCTATATTGCAATTCATTGATCGCCTTTTCGGTATCGGACCTTAAATACCCTACGATCTTATTTAATCTGTCTACCTGGCTAAGTAAGGCGTCTCGTTTCTTTTTTTGTAAAACTCCTCCGAAGTCCTTTCTTACCCGCACCCTGAGCTCACCTACCCTTTGTTCCATTTTGGCGAGCAATTCGCTTCTCGTGCCTTCAAAACGCCTGCCCATTCTTTCAACTTCAGCTACTGTAACGCGTTCTTTTGCCGTCAACTCGTTAAGGTCGTGAATTAAGATGTCAAATTCTCCGAACATCGAGTCAAAATCGTCTATAAGAGCCCTATACTCCTTATCAACGTCGGAAACTCCTGACACTACGACCTCTCGCATAAATCTTATCGCTTCAGCGATGTTGGCTGCCGCCCTTCGCATGTCATCATTTACAACTGCGAATTTTGCCGCGGATAATATCGTTGCCTGCGTATGGGAAACCCTTGAACCTCTTTGGGCAGTTACGATATAGCCCATCCCATTAAGCGCTTCGGCAAGCCGCCTGTAATAAACTCTTGCCTTTGCCTCGTCAAATGAGTTTTTCATAGCATCAAATAAGGCGGTATTTGTATCGGTATGGAAATCATCTCCCCTCTTCTCGGCTGCAAGCAATACTGCTTCTGCCTGCTTTAAATCAAAGGGAAGTTCTCCTGCTAGTGAGCGCGCGCGCAGTGCCTGTATCGTCCTGTCAGCCTTACGCCGCTCATCAGTGGAAGCTTTTGGCAGGCGAGGATATGAAGAAAGAAACGCGTGAAGATAATCACAGCAATCATATTCGCTTGTATCAGTTAACATTTTTGTTAAGGCATCCTGCTTCGTTTTAGGAAGAGCGGTAAAATAATCCATCATGGCCCGATGGGCGTCAAGCGAAGTATAACCTTCAAGCCGCCTGTAGCTATAGAAAACTATACCCATGGAGATCATGACTTTTAAACCTTCAATTTGCTTGGGCGATGCGGCCTGGATAGCCCTTGAATCGATCCTTAAAACCGCTTTTGAATCCTCACCTGCAAAGAAACCGTCAGACGTGTACACATCCATAAGGTGATCGAGATTATCAACGACTTCTATCTGTAAAAGGATCCCGTGTTCCCTCATATACGCGAGCGGCGCGTCTGTGACTGCGCGGGTGCCTTCATTTCTTGATAATAAATTAAATAGATCCTCATCTAACAAGCCAAGCGCTGTTGAAACCCTTTGATCGCCAGGCGTGCCTGCCTGACTGCTTATCTGGCGATTCTCCAGATTTACATCTATTTTTGCAAGCCTTACTCCTTTATTATCTGCCTTAGGAACTTCAAGCGTCAAAGGCAGGCCTTCTTCTGCCCTTTTCGTGCGTTCAGCATCGCTAAGCTCGAGGTCCTCTGTAGATTTTTTTGTGAATACCAAAAGGTCCTGCCTTGCGGCCACATTCCAGGTGTTCATTAAACGTCTTGCCATAAGACGCTGGGCCTGTTCGGGTTCGTTAATTCCTTTTACTATAAAGTCCCTGAAATTATTTCCGTGGTCTATAACATTAGCGAGAAGGAGATCCGTAAGGTCATTGTATGATTTAAGGTCTTTTTCTTTTAAAAGTTTGCAGAATTCGAGCGTTTTTATAAGTGCATCTTCTTCGTTCAAACCCAAACGGTGATAAAATTCATGTAAAAGTCCGATCGCCATCAATATTGAAAGGCTTCCCTCGTGTTTCTTGCCAAGCGAGCGCGCTGTATCAATATCTACTCTTATCCTGAAGTTATCCCCTTGCTGTAAATCTTCACTTGCCGGCGATATATCCATTAACACATCGTGGTCCTGCAAAAAGTCGACAGGCAATTCTATGCCTTCGGCAACGATCCTGCCGGTCGCCCCTCTTACGATTTCTTCGCCTTCATATTTTGCTAAAATTGAAAGGGCCTTGGATAACAGTTTAGCGGTTTGGCCTACCTGGTGGGCCGTCATATTGGTCGGCCGTTCGGTGATCGCGGGCTTTGTTACGCTCGCTGTCGCTAGCCCTCCTTGGCCTATTACGATCTTGGCGCTTGCTACCTTTGTTCCTTCCTCTACTATCCTTCTTCCTGTTCGTTTATCTACGCGGCTAACAGGCATTGTCTGGCGCTCTCCCATAGCCTGAGCTATCCATTTATCTATTAGGGGTGCTTCTGCCAAACCTTGCATTCTCGCGCGCGTCGGCCTCAGTAATATCGTCATTATATAAATCAACAATCGCCGCAATAACTGTTTCCTGGTCTAAAGGATCGCTGACTTCGGTTTCGATATCGGCTATTACCGGACGAAGCAATTCGGCTATGGCTCTTCCGGCAGCTACAACTTCTCCCTCTGCAGGGCCGTGAAACTCAGGACTGGGCGCCAAGGTGCCGGAACGATTATTTAAAGGAATGTTTCCGTATGAGGTCTGCTGAAATGTGAAGGTAACGAGAATTAATACCGAAATTACCCGATAAAAAATTTTCCTTTTTGGTAACATGTATCCTTTCCTTTAATAATATTTTTTCGTTATATTTATTAAAGTTACGCTGCCTTCAGGAATTCTATAGCTTCTCTATATTCTCTAAATCTCTCTTGCAGCTCGCCAGATGGCCGCTCGATAGGCGGGAGTGTTATCGCAAATACCCTTTGTTCTCTTCTTTTGGCTATCGCCTCTACGACATCTGCGATCACGCCGTGCACTGATATAAGCTGGCCTTCAGACGGAGCTTGAGGTATGCCTACATATATGTCGCGCGTTATGCTCTGCATTTGGGCGATCTCAGCTTCTACATTGGCTGTAGGGTTCTCGATTAAACCTATCTGGGCCTGAGGAACTCCCTTGCTTCTTAAGTGCCGCACTATATTATCTATTCTTTCCTGTCTTGTTGCTTCGGGTGCTGCAGTTACAACTTCAACCAGGGGAAGATTAAGCCGCTCTATTATTTTTTGTTCGCTTTCGTTCTCCGCGTCCACGATAACGCTGAATTGCGCGCCTGATTGTTCCAGCTTCTCAAGCGTCTCGCGTATCCCGATATTTTCCATTATAAACCGAGCAGGAATAATAAGCCCTATCTTGGCCAGCTGTAATTTTCCTGCCTCTTGGCCTGTGGTAAGCGCAGCAAGGGCGTCAACGTTTGCTTTATCATCTGCTGAGAGAATGTCTCCTGCCGGCCGTCTTATTTTTACTATGGCTTCGTCTACCCGGTCGAATCTGGCTCTCGCGTTTTCTGTGGGGACTTCTTTCTCGATCCTCGCTTCATAATCATCCGGCGCTTCTCCGTTTTGAATAGGTTTATCAAGGTGAGTTATCAAATGGGTGAAAAATTCTACCTGCTCATCAAGCGTTCCAAAATCCATAAGCTCGTGATATCTATTTGCATCTATATAAATATTCCTTCCAACGCCCTTGGGCAGTAACCCGCGGCCTTCCTGGCTGACTATTCCAGGCACGCCGACATTCTCGCAGGCATCTTCAAAACCCGGAATAATAATAATGTTTGCGTCAGGGTTTACTCCCCTTTTCTCTAGTTCGGCTAAAACAGGCGCGAATCCTGCTGCAGCGCCATTGTCCAATGCAACTTTGCCTATATCCTGCCCATTGACAACTATGGCGTGAGCATTGCTTTTTACTGGATCTTCAAGTAAATAAGCCGTAACGCCTGCAACTTTATCGTGTTCATCGGCATCTAAGGCGGTAGACTGGTCTTTTGCTTTGGCGAGTCTAACAGCTCCGGTAGGTTGGCGGACGTCGGCGTATAGTTCTTGCGGTTGGGATAAAAACAGCCTCAGGTCAGAATCAGGTTGGCCGAGGAGCCTAGTAATAAAAGGTTCAAATTTTGGAAAATTCATCAATGCAATAGCGCTTTGCAGCCCGCCCGGGCCTCCCGGTAACTCAATTATTCCCCGTTCTCTTTTTTCTTGAGTACTCATCCTAAATACGCTTTCTCCCTCTCCTAAGCGTGCTGGCGGTTCTATCTTCTGTCTGACACCTTCCAGGCCGGCCTCTAGAATAGCCCAGAATTTGGCGTGGATATTACCGCATGCATCCGGCACCCTATACTCTATTCTGGCTGCCGGCGCATTGCTTCCGTCAGCAGGAACAGGAAATTCCGGGATTCTAACCGCTGCGGAGCGATTTTTTGTGCCCATAACCAACGCTATAGGAGCTTCGTATCCGGGACGTAGACGCATAAAAGAATTCGGATCGGGGTTTGTAAGCCTCAATATAGCGCCTCCGTATGTTAACAAGCCTCCAATATAAGACTCGGCTACATTTGAAAGATAGTAGTTTTGAGGATTGTTCGGAAGGAAAAACACGTTATCGCCTGCTTTATACTGCACCCCGTTTATTTCCATGTCTCGCACAGCCATTAAGGACTGATGGATATGCATACCGCTGCCATTTTCACCGGTAATAGGCTTAGGCATGAAGCACGCCTCTAAACCGTTTTGTTTTGCAACTGCCTTAACTATATGTTTATAGAGGGCTGTTCTATCAGCGCTCTCAAGGGCCGGGCCATGTTCATAAGGTATCTCATACTGCCCCGGCGCCACTTCATTATGGACATATCGAAGAGTGATGCCGGCACTTTCTGCACTTACAATTATATCATCGAATACCTTTTGGACATCCAAAGGCGCTCTTCGCACATCATCATAATATCTGCCGACATCAGCGGTCGCCCGCACAGTAAGCTTACCTTGCTCGTCTTCAATCCTTCTAAAAAAGAATACCTCTGGCTCAGGCGACATATAAGGAATATATCCGAGCCCCTCATCTTGTTCTGCCATTATCACTGTCTGTTTCAGTTTCGTTCTAAAATCTCCTTCAAACGGCCTGCCGTCAGGATCTATTATTTCCACCTGCATCACAGCTTCTATCCTGTCTCCTCTTGGCGTTCTATATCTAACAAAAGTCAAAGAATAAGGGTCTGCCTTTACTTTAAAACCTTTTTTGCCTCTTAGGGTAGGCAGATATTGCGCCATATCCTCGGGAAGAACAAAACCATCCCCGAAAACCTGAGGCAGGTCAGAAGATTCTATCGGTATCATAGTCATTTCTTCTGTCCAATCGGAAAGCGCCAGTTTTATAGCTGAAACAGGGTATTTCCCGGATGTCAACAGATCCATAGCCTGCTCGGATGCCTTTTGTATATCGGGTTCTTGTTTTAGTCTGGCTATCTCCTCGCTAGCTATTTGTTTTGACCTAACCTGATGTTCTATGCCGATTTCATGCGGCACATTTTCTAAAGGAATTTTTGCCTCCGCATCTATTTTAGCCACAAGTCTTGTCTCGGGTGAACCCGGACTTATATGTTCTTCATAGATCATTAATGATTGGGGAACAAAGCTCGCCACAAAATCACTCCCAAATATTTCTGCAAACATTGTCCGTTTCCCGTCCACAGATATCGAAGACGGCACAGAAGACCCGTCAAATCCTATTCCTTCTCTTAGAAGCCCTCTAGTAGACTCATTGACAGGCATCTTTACAGATTTGCGTTGTCCTTTTAGCTTACCCTCGGGATCTGTGAATCTTACTTCAAGCTCTTCTATGCTTTTACCGTCATATTGTTGATTAAGCGCATCTACTACCCCGTTCATATCCGCTGGCGTATCAATAGGGAGCGGCTCATATTCCAGCAATCTCTTATGTAACGCATTAATTACAAAATCAGTGACCGCTTCGGGATATTCTGCATACACTCGAGCTATAATTTCAGCTCCTCTAGCTAGTTGCGGTTTGGATTTATAAAGCCCGGGGTCATTGATATGCTCTATTATAGCGGCTATCCTATCGCTGCCTTCAAGTTCAAGTAAGCGGGCGAATTTCCCATCTTTATCAAGAATGTTATTACCTCTTAAAACCTCTATCGCATGTTCCCTGCCTCTTTCATCAAGCAGATCCAATTCTTCTTTCAAAATAAATATCTCGGCAAGCGCTTCTCTCACTGCTTTTGCGTCAAGCGTTTCTCTCATCTCCGAGGCGAATATGTGCAGGTTTGGGTCTTTGTGTAGCATCTCATCTGAGAGCATCGCCTCTACGGTCGGCTCTATCTGTCTAAAAATAATCCTCCTTCTTGCCCTCGCCTTAGTTTGCATGTCTAGGCGCGGGGATGTATCAAGGGCGTCTATGCTTTCCCTTAACAAATATTCTAACGTCGCGAGATCAATTCTTCTTAAATTTAATGGATGAGCATCCGGATCTCCGCCGCGTTCAATGTTATGGGCAGCTTGTTGATCTCTTGGAACGGGAGAAGCTTTTAAATCCCGGATATTCCTTGCCGCCATAAGCGTGGCGAATTTTACTAACTCTCCGCCGCGGCGTCTCATTCCCCTGTCTTTACTTGTGGTCATTCTATAGATCATCTCTCTAAAAAGGGCTATATCGTCTCTTGCTAAATCCCAATCCCAAACAGTGGCAAAATCTTCTTGCGGTATGGGTTTTGCTATACCTCTTTTTACTTGAAGGCCTGCCAGCGCATATACGATAGGAAACTCGATATGGCTATATTTAAGCCAAGATGTCACCAAAGGATGCAAGATTTCATGCAAACCTTCTGCTGCGACCATATTGTCGTCAAGAAACAGGTTGATATTCAAAATAATTTTCTGTTCCCATTTCCCCCTCTGATAGTAATGCGCCGGCCTCCTGGAACCCCATTCCAGGACAAATGTGGCGTGCGGGTCCAATTCATATTTAACGGCAAAAGGTGCTAATTGTTCGCGAACTACCGGCAAAATGCTTCGGAAAAATAGACTAATTGTTGCTGGAGGCGCCAATTGAGCAGCATTAGATACACTGAATCTCTCTGTTAACACTTTGCGCATCTGATTTACCATGTTATTGAAATCTTCGGGATACTCTCGCATCACCTGCATCATCAAAGCGTGTTCTACTTTTGGCGGTGTGTTTGGGTCAAGGGTAAAATTTACAAACTGTAATCTTCTGTGATAGGAAACGGATTCTTCCAGTTCAATACCTGAGCCTTCAGTCCTATCCTGGCCTTTGGCAAAACCGGCTTCAGCAGCAGTCGTTACCTCTCTTTCTCTCAATTCAATCAACCGCTGCCTTGCTTTTTCTACTACATCGTCCATATCGTCTTTTGTCGCGAGTTTTGGGGAAATACCTGCTGCTTTAGCTGATGCTGTAAGCTGCGCTAATTTTAATAGCTCTAGATTAGGCTGCTCTATCCCAGCTCTAGGGTGTACCGTATAACTTGAATTTATATCGAATAATTCGTGAAGATTCGCTGGCGGATTGTTCCGCATGGGCTCTGGAAGGCGTTCAACCAGTTCCCTTCTCAGACCAACCTCTCGCATTGCGGCCTCTATAGCAGGGGCGATTTGTCCAAACAGAGGTGGTATTTGTCCATTATCCCTAACTTTTTCTAAATAATATTTAGCTATTACCTCCTCTAAATACATTCTATATGAATCTGCACCATAGGTCTCTTCAGAATATTCTCTGTATTCTTCTTCGAATTTGACTTTAAAATCAGGGTCTATTTGCCTGATTTGCACATCCATCGTGCCTAAAATTCTATGTAGGGTAGGTAATTCGAGCGTGCGCAGCATATTGTGGATTCTTTCGTGAATGAGCCCTCTTCTAATAATCGCACCTGGCTTTACTACAATACCCCTTTGCGGGTCACTCTCGACTTCGGCTATTAGCCGAGCAAAGCTAAGCCGGGTTCTCAGAGGAGAAACGTTGAAATCAATTGGCATACCAGTTGCGGCTGCTTCATACCACATTACTCCCTTTGCTAATTCCGCTACTTCGCTTTCGCTTAGATCCAACGGACCGGCCAAAAGGTCGCGTATCTCTTTTTTTAAACTGTCCTCAACAGTTACAATCTTTGCAAGACCTCTGGGCGTGTCAGGATTACGTGCCAAAAATTGAGATAAGCCCATTTGCGCAAACCAATTATTATAAAGCCCTAATAACTGGCTGTCTTCAATCTCAACACCTTTTGCCCTTTCTCGTGCAACAACGGCGTGACGTTGCGTAAGACTGGAAACTATTGGTTCCAATCTTTTGTAGGATTCTCTCAAGAAGGCAACTTGCAAGTATCTTTCTCTGACTGTTGGTTCTATTGCCATATCCTTTGACGCTTGCAGAACGTCGGAACGGACGCTTTCCATAATCTCCCCTGCCAATCTCAACTGTTCTCGGTCCCACTCGGGCAACGTAGTGCTATATTGCTCAATAGCATTTTCAAAGAAGGCGATCCTTGTGACTTCTTTGTTAGTCAAAAGACGTATCAATCGCTCTGCCCTGACAATTCTATCATTGGGAAGTTCGGCATTCAATATATCAGAAATCGCTATTCTCAGCTGCTTAAGCTTGCCGGCCGGCATCATATTCAATGCCCCCGTGGCCAATAAGTCATCCCATGTCTCATCTATATGCCGGGCAACCTCTGTAAATCCTGCGTCTAACTTTCTCTGTTCTATCTCACTAACGTCATTATATTTTCGATAATCTTTGAGTAACCAGTATAATTCGCCGGATAATTCACCTATGGTTTCAGATACGTCATTAATTGCAAGGGTGGTTTCCAAGGCGAGTACTTGTAGCGGCACAATGGTGAGAATGGGCGCTAAATCGTCGCTCACACGAGGTATGGCTAAAATTGCACCTCGAGCTTCTGGCCTATCAGCCAAAAATTCCCTTACGCGCCTTTCCTCGTCACTGCCCGCGTAGACGATACAAATCGGCGTGCCCTCGCGCCCGACTATCTCTCTCAAATTAAGAAATGCCTTATCAAAAACCGAGCTATCGGTGAGCAGCACAACGCAATATCCTTTTAAACGTTGGTCTGCTGTTGCCGGGAAGAAAGAGATCGGCCCGTGTTTCATTTCTCCCAAATTCTGACCCTCGGCCAACATATAGGTCAACTCTTTAAGTTTGAGTGCTCCTTCCAATGCTACCGCATACAATCTTTCCTTCCCGCCTCTTCCAAAATATATAATCGCCTGCTCTCCCTTTATTGCTTGAGCAACGCGCTTCGCCCAGTTGTCTTCACGGCTGGGTGACAGGTCTTCCAGAATACCCTGAATCATTCCAGGTATTGCTACAAGTTCGTCCAACCGTCTTCTAGCATCAGCCGGCGATAGAGTCCCTCTAACCAAACCAAGCCATATAGAAAGCTCGTACAGCATAGCTTCCTGGGCAGTATGCGCTTTTGAAGAAGCGACTCCTTTTTCTGCCTTAGCATATGTTTGTAACAGTCCTCCGTCGTTTTCCGTCTTTTCTCCTATATCTGTCACTCCTGGTCTATTTATGATGCTGATGAATTTGATGCCCAATGCCTGACCGATATTTATTATATTTAAGGTATCTTTGGTTCCGCCTGATTGCGAGACCGCTATTCCCAATGTCTCGCTGGCTTCCTGCTGCAATCTCCTAAAAGTAGCAAGTTCTGGAATATTTCTATACCTTTCATCCTTTTCTATCTTTTTTAATGCCTTTATTAAAACGACTAAATCTTCTACTTCCGCCTTTACTTTGAATAATTCACCAGGGAAGTGTCTTTCTATCTCCTCTGGACTCATAAACTCACTCAATGGAACGCCGCTTTCTTTTAATGCCGCGAAAATATGCCGCAGTTGCGCATCAATCATATCTACATACTCGCTACCGCTATATACATCCGCACTTGTTCCGGTCATGTTTTCCATAGCGGTCTGCATGGCTTTTATTGCGTGGCCTGATGTCCCGCTGGCTGCTCCCAAAATGCGCTTGAACCCCCTTATTTCATCAATGGACAATCTAATTCCTGCTGGCATAACGCTGCTTCTTTCGGCTTCCTTTGGGTTTTTTACCCATCTGGTTATTCCATTCACACGGTCTTCCCTTATACCCGTCTCTAGCAAGCCCTCGGGCAACGTTTCTTGACCCGTTAATTCCCTATATAAACTTATAATCTCCTTGTTCGTCGGAAGTCTTCTCTCATCAATTACTATCTGATACAAACGATTTCTAAATTCAATTGATTTCCTGACTTCGTCTTCTGACAAGTCGACCGGCAGCCTGCCTGGATACAAAGATGGCGGCACATATCCAAAAATGGTTGCAGCTAGTGAATATGGTTGATAATAAATCTCTTGGGCAAAATAGTACCTCTGATCTGGTTCTTTTGCGTACGCATATTCCTCTGGATTTAGCTCTGTTACCTTATAACCGCTTGCTCCATGGGGCACAGTCTTTTGCGCTATTGCCTGAGTAATGGCATTGGGTGTTATTTGTGAGACGAGTTCGATGTTGCCGGCTTGCATTCTGCTTATAGTGGCGCTGTCTTCTGTGAGCGCAGCGATATCTCCATCTTTTACTTTTTGGCTATATCTAGTCCAGTTTACAATTCCCCCTGCCTCAGATGCGAAGAAATTACCAATTCTGGCCCCTTCTCTATTTTCGCCCAAACCGATGTATAGCGGCATGTCGCTTTTGACAAAACCGAAAGCTGTGTCTGGATAATCAAGACTGGTTATAACGACTGCAAAATACCCTTCCATTTTTTCATATGCCATTGCAATAGCTCTTAAAAAGTCATTTTTCGAACTATGAGGGGTACTGTATCTATAGTAATAGTAAACGAGCGCACCTATGGTCCATGCGTCTGTGCCAATGGCGATTGGTCTTTTAAGGGCATCGTCGTTGCGATTGCTGGCTTCTTGGGATAACCAGCTATCAATTTTATCGTAGTTGGTAACGTCTCCATTAAAAATCGTGTAAACGGGATGTATCCCAGAATCTTCTGCGGGCGTTATCACGATAGGATGTTGATTGTCCGGCGTAGCGGGGGAAGTTGTAGGCCATCTCAGATGTATCATTCTGACTTTAGCATCACCGGTCTCCTCCGAAGGAAGCTCATCTATCACAGGCTTCAGATCGTCAGCGCCTCCAAGAACTGCAATCCTCTCGCCAAAGGCCTTGCCGCTTCTTACTCCTATTATAGCGCCTCCGGCAGATTGATACCCTCGATGCTCATGTTCTTTAGCACCTACATACATAGTTGGCTTTGGATCGAGACCACCTTCATTCAGGCTCGGTCCAACATGACAGAATACGCCGCAATCTCCGCGGTCACCATACTCATCGCGCTGCTGCTCTGGCAATAGGTCAGAAACCCGCAACAACTCTACAACTCGCAGTATTTCTTCTGGAATAGAACCTGCTTCAAACCCTTCTGCCTGTGCTATTGGTAATATATCAGCTATTTCAGCCTCAATCAGCGCATCTAGGTTAAACCGAAGTGCTGGACGTTGTCTTGTGTACGTATCCTTCCACGTCTGACATGCCTTTTCCAAGGCAGCTGCAAGATCCTCCGGCGAAAGCATTCCTTCATGCTCTTTTCTTATCTTATCTACTATGGCCTTTAAAAACTGGCCTACCGCCTCCTTCGCTATAGCCTCTTCATTATCTACGGCCCCCTCGACTTCGAAAGCTGAGTTGGTAGCAATGTTACTTGCGCCACTCGAAGGCTTGTCAGAACTTTTATAATAAAGCTCGGCAAACGAGAGTTGCTGGAACAAAAAGGCAGCTATAATTAATAACGACATCACATTAAAGGTTTTTTTTCTGAATATACTCATGTGGTTACTGCTTCTCTCCTTCGGAAAGGATTTCTTCGAATGGCACTTCTTCTCCTGATAAGATCTTCAGATATGGGCTTTCCGTATCCAGCTTTGTGATGCGGGGGGAAATTACTACATACGAAATACCCTTATCTTTTAACAGTTTCATTATACCTTCCGTGTGATATCCTCCGGTTATCAGCGCCGATATCTTAACTCCGTCCTGATCCATCTTATTTAGCGTATTGTTAATAAGCGCGACTTCTCTTTTTTTAGCCATTATGTAAAAATTTTCGAGCGTCGGCAAAAGTTCGTCTATTGCCTTTACATTCGGATTAGGCGAATAGGCAAGCGCGTATCGCGATGCCTGCTGTTCTATAAAATTTATAAAAGCTACAGATTGGAATTGATCCTTATTTTTCATGAAGTATTGGGCATCTTCCGTAGACAGCGAAATGTCCATCAAGCCGTTCATTAGCTTTATATTTTTCGTCAGGTCTGTGAGCGTTCTCTGGTCATCATTCGTATAAAGCTTTGATCTTATATCATCCTCTAAGGTCGCTATTTCTTTAAACAAGTCGCCGTTGTCCACCTTTGCGTAAGACACGAGATAGTCTATATAGGAATTTAGATTTTTGTAGTCAGAAACTTTTATTTTTGCCTTCACGGCGAGATCCCTCAGATAAGTATAATACTCGCTTGCGCTTATCTTCTTGGTTTTGTAAGACAAGCTTTTCAGGAAAAGGTCAGAAAGTTGGTCTTGGGATAGTTTTTTCTCGAGGGCGTTTATAAGATTTGTGCGCTCCCCGTCTACCTTATCGAAATCTATCCCTTTTTCTATATCCAGCACGCTCGTGAAATGAGAGAAATTATTATACCTGGCCAGGTCTACTTTCTTCCCTTGCGCAACTTTATTCAAATAAACGCAGAAATCCACAAATTTTATCTTGTCCTCTTCGTAGTCGCTTATCTTTTTATCCAATTCTTTTAAGTCATTATTGTATATATACCCTTTTAGCCTATTTAAGTAGCTTTTTATCTCGCCGCAAACCTGCTTCGCAGAACCCCTGACAGGCAATGTGGTGGTAAAACACTTCAGGTTCTCGAGATAGTAATCTTTATTCTCAACTCCGTATAGGGTGATGGGTTTTTTTGTGGTTATGGCGAGAAGTTCGGCTCCGCTTATTTTGCCCTTTTTCATAAAATATGTGGCTACTTCTTTCTTTATGTCTTCGTCTGGAAAGGTATTAAATAGCGAGGTATCTATCTTGCCTGCCGAACCTTCGACCGCAACAAGGATGAGACCCTTTCTATCCATAAGCATATCGAGGATCTTAGATATGTTTGATTGGGCTTCATAATTACAATGGGCATCTTGTATATGTATAATTATCTTATCAGAATTGCCTTTGAAGGAGTTTTTAATAAGGCCGAGGTCTTCAGGGATGCCGATGTCCTCTAGGCCGAATTGCTGCGGTTTTGCTTCTGAGGCTTTAGCTGGTTTTTCGGCACTAAACGTATCGTCCAGTATAGCATACGTGGGACAGGATAATAAAAAAACTCCCATTGCCAAAAAGGATATAAGCCAAAAATATCTAAACAAGTTTCTATATTTCAGCATCTACTCCCTTTTTTCTCACTTATCTTATTGAGTTTCCAAAAACTTTCTTAATTTCTAAAATTACTATATCAATAATATCAATCGGAAGTTATAAGCATTTGCCTTATGGGTTTGTAGTAAAATTATACCTCATTCTATATGCAAAGTCAAGGGAAAATACCAACTTTTTTAACTACTAACACCTATCTAAAAAGCCTCGAAATATCTTGACAAATTATATTAAACATGTATCATATTTGACCATATGAAAGTTTTGATCTTATCTGATTTCGACGGGACAATAACAACAAAGGATACCCTAGTAGAACTGCTGGATATCTATGCCTACCCAAAATGGCACGCCATAGCCGGGCTTGTTGCTAGAGGGAAAATGGGTACGCGCGTAGCCTTGAGGAAAGAGTTCTCTTTATTTTATCTGCCTAAGAATCAATATCTATCTTTTTTAAGAAAGAAAATAAAAATAGATCCGTATTTTAAATCGTTTGTAAAATTCATACGCAATAAAGGAGCGAGATTAGTAATACTAAGCGGCGGCTTTTCTTTGAATATTAGTCAGACTCTTAAGAAATATAAGTTAGGGAAGATGCTGTTTTATGCTAATAAGCTGCTATTCAAAAATGGAAAATTTGAAATAGTGTACACACACCCCGGGAACGGGTGTAGGCAATGCGGGAATTGTAAAAAAGACCGCCTCTTGCAATTCAAGAAAAAGGGTTATTATATAGTGTATATAGGAGACAGTGTAACGGATCATTGTCCTGTCAGAGAGGCTGATCTCGTATTTGCCAAATGGAATCTTGAAATATACTGCCGTAAAAGGAAAATACCTTATATACTATACAAAAACTTCAACGATATAAAAAATTACCTGTCCAAGAATCTTCTAACAAAATAGCCCCATGCATTTTCATGCACGGGGCTATCCTAATCCCTAACTACTAGCTACTAACTACTATCTACTAATCACTATACATTTTTCGGAACCTTCGACAGGCTCTTCTCTATTTCCTTCTTAATACGCTTCGTCTCGGCGTGGGTCTCTTTTACAAAGCTATCGTCGCTCGCCTTGGGATGCGCCTCAGGATAGTCGTCTATTATCCTTGCGCCTCTAATGTCATCCTTTTCCTTTGAAACCTGGACGTTCTTTGCTATTTCTTCTTGCATTTCACCCAATAAGCGCAAATTGTCCCGTATGCTATTCTCTTTCAGCTCTGTATTTAAGAGCTTTCTTTCATGCTCCCACCTTCTGTCTCTCGTAGGAGTACCTAGAAGCGTCTTGAGCCTCCCCTTCTTATGCGTAGAAAGGTATTCTTCCACCTTCTTCTTCAACCCGCAAAGGGCGTGATACCTTATATAGAACGTATAGGCATTTACTCCGCTCTTACGGCTTGATTCCAGCATGTAATTTTTACCTACGCCTTTTATATCGTTCTCGGTATAGACCCGTTTTATGAGCTTTATATTTTCGAGCCTTGAACGGGCATCGATCATCATGTCAACGATTTCAGGCCTGAAAACTTCAAAAACTATCTCGCTCCTTCTGGCCTTATTTCTTTTCTTGTATTTGCCTTCGTTTCTCTTGATCGTGAATATGTTGTCGCTCAATACCCAACCCGGCATAATTTCGTTATACGCGGGGGATATGCCGTCAAATCTTTCGGCAGGCGAATTGATAAGAGAGAACGGAAACGCGACTTTCTGAGGCAGGCCATTAACAGCTGTAGAAATGATCGAATAAGGAGACCTGGTAAAATCTGAAGGAAATTTTATGTTTGACCCGAGACCAAAGAAGGTGCCTTCACCCGCCCATAGCTCCTGGTCAGGGGCTTTGGAAGTATGGTTACTGCCTACATTAGCGCCATAACCGACGTTTCCTTTGCCATCTGGCCACAGCGTAGCGATCAATAAAGCTTGGTGGTGAAATCCTACAAAAGGTCCTACCAGGCACGCGGTAACTTCGCCCTCTGCGATACCAGTATTGGCTCCTATTATGGAATCTGTGACCTTTCCGTGTCTCTCGACATGGGAGTGCTCCGTCAAAACGGAATTCACCACAATAGCCATTGAGGTAACTTCGCATCCCCACTGGATTATTGATTTCGTCACAAATGACCCGTGTAAGATCTCGGTCTTTTCTTCAGAGTTGCTCAAAATTGTGCAGTCCTTGATCATTCTGGCGTTGTTGACTACGGCACATTGCCCTACATACGCGTTGCACACTTCTGGCGTATTCTTAATGGTGGCCCCGTCCTCTATAATGCCTTTCGGGGAGCTTACCCTCTTTATATATTGTTCCACTAGGCCATCATACTGCTTGAGAAGTGTTTTATCTGCCCTGGACGTAGCTATCTTTGCCGCTATATCGACATTGATCTCGGCAAACGTCTTAACTTCTCTGCCGCCTGTCTCTATCGCTATTGAAATCTCCCTGCCATTTCCAAAGTTCGAATTTTCCTCGCAAACTATAACTCCATTATTAAAAAGGACTGCGTCTTTTTTGACTATGTAGTTAGAGAGAAGCTTTACGTCGCTTATTAAAACATCGTCCTCTATTATGGAGTCTGATATTGCGCTGTTGTAAATACCTGAGGGAAGAAGTACGCCTTTTTCGATCTCGACATCTTTTAAAAACCTGCCTAAAACAACCGCACCCTGGAAGGATGAATTTTTGATTCTTTCGGGATTAAACCCTCTTATCACGCGCACTTTACGCCAATCGTCTGACGTATTACCGTTACCCTTAAGAATCTTGACCTGCTCTTCGGTAAGCGGAATCGGCTTCCTCTTTTCTTTTTTCACAAGAGAGATACTTCTGATAAGTTCGGATTTATTTAAGATCCTTTTAAAATCGTCTAAAATCTTTTCCTTAACCACTATAATCCCCCTTAAGGTTACTCGCCGCGTCCTTATCAATTACGAAAGTCACGTTCTTGTGCTCTCTCAATAAGGATGCAGGAACTTTTTCGGTTATCGGACCTTCTAATGATTTTGCTATCGCATCTGCCTTAGAAGCCTTGTCGGCTATCAACAAGATCTCTTTTGCTTCCATTATTGTTCCATTACCCGTGGTAAGCGCCTGGCGGGGAACATCGCTTGCGCTAGCAAAGAATCTCGCATTATCCTGGATGGTCTTCTCTGTAAGATCTACGACTCTCGTACGGGAAGCTTTGGGAGAACCCGGTTCGTTAAACGCGATGTGGCCGTTTCCGCCGATGCCTAAAAGCTGAATATCGATTCCGCCCGCCTTCTTAATAGCGTCTTCGTATGCCTTGCACTCTTTTGCAGCGTCTTTTGCCTTCCCGTTCAGAACGTGGGTATTCTCTTTCTTTATATTGATATGGTTAAAGAGGTTATCGTTCATAAAATAACGATAGCTCTGGTCGTGGTCACTGCTTATTCCGAGATACTCATCGAGATTATAGGTTATGACTTTTGAAAAATCCAACCCTTCCTCTTTGTGCATCCTTATTAATTCCTTATACATCTTTACAGGTGTTCCGCCTGTGGCTAACCCTAATACTATATTGGGTTTTTTGCGAATCCTATCAGCAAATATCCTCGCTGCCTCCTTTGACATTTCTTCGCTTGTCGCTCTAATGATCACTTTAACATTACTGTTTTTGGTTTTAACTGCTGTTTTCATTTTTACTGCCTCCCCTTTCTTTGGTTTTTTTAGCTTTTATAACTAAAGGATTGAGCCATCAAAATACCATAATTGAAATAAATTGTCAAGAAAAAAAATCGAAAAAACTAAAAAAATACGGGTATTTGGGAATAAAAGGAAAGAAAATCCAAAAAAGTCTTGACAATTCTAGTTTTATCGGGCATACTTCCTTTTACCCCATTTTTGGCACATAATAGCGAAATATTATAATAAAAGGAGTTAAAAATGGCTAAAATGATCATGGATGTGAACGAGGTAGCTAAATACCTTGGGTTTAGCTCAAAGAAGATCTACCGTTTAGCCGAAACCAAGCAAATTCCGGCAAGCCGCGTTGGCAGGCAGTATAGATTCTTAAAAAACATAATAGACGACTGGCTTAAGGATATGTCGATCTCTTCGCTAAACGAGCTAAAGATCTCTCAAATCCAAGAAAGGACAATTAATGATGAAACCGAAGGATAAAAAAATGACCGCAAAATGCTTAATTCTGGCTTTGGTTACGGGGCTGACTATGGCATCCCCTGCTTTTGCCGCAGGCAGGACTGAGATCATGGCAAGGGCAACAGTTCCTTCCTTTGGCACCTACAGCTTTGAGGGTGTACTTGCCGGAGACGTTACAAAGCCGGGTTTATGCGAACTTGGAACTATAACTGTAAAAGGCACATATAACGGTCCGTACCCATGGGTAATGCGGATATACACTGATAATCTGAATTTTGCAGGCGCCGGTGAAGGTTTCGGCACGGAAAATTCGGCCGGTCTTGTCTCAAAGGATGGGAAATACACTTTACCGCTTCAGGCTAATTGCGCTAACTGGGGTATGGACGAATGGCTTAGGATACCTGACCTGAACGAAGAAGGATATAAACCATACTCTCCAACTGCTGAGGTCGGTGTGGGAACACATACCGATCGCATAATAACCGCCATAGACCCGAGAAATGCCGACTGGGTATCAGGACCCGATAGGGTCTTGTTTACCCCGGATGATAACATTTTGGGCGACATCACCATGGAAACTCCGTTCGATATCAAATTCAGGACAAACATAGGGCCTAATACCCCAATGGGAAATTACGAAGGCAGGATATATATAGAAATTGTACCTGCTCCTTAATCTAAGAAAATAGGTGAAAAAATGCGCATTTTAATAATTTTAAGTATACTTATAGCGTCATTAGCGGCTCCTTTGTTCGCGGCCGAAGTGGACCCGTCAAAACTTGAGCTATCGCTCACCCCGGGTAAAACTTCCGAAACGATAATAACAGTAACAAACTGGATGGATTATTCTGTGAAGGTAAATATAAAAACGGATGCCTATAGATACATATTCACAGAAAATACAATACCGCCAAAAGAAGGAACAGGCGAGTTGCCGCCTTGCCAAAGTTGGCTAAAGTTTCAACCCAACCAATTTGAGTTAAGCCCGAAAGCTTCTATGCGCATAAAGTGCGTTATTAATGTCCCTCAAGGCGCAAAAGAAGAACACGTTGCCTCTATCTTATTTGACGAGGAAGGCTTGGTCACTACGTATGACAAATATCCTGATAAGCCTGGTAATATAACCCTTAAGGTCATCCCCCGTTTTACTATACCTCTATATATATCTATAGAGGGTAACAAGGTAATAGATGCCGATATATCTGATATGAAAGTCGTAGAAGGGCCTTCGCTTGGCACTAGCATTAAAACCGAAATAACATTGCATAATAAAGGAACCGTGCATCTCAGGCCCTCCGGAACCCTTTTGTTCATGGATTCCAAAGAAAATATAATTAAAACGATGAAAATAGGAGAATGCCTTCCCCTCTTCCCTGATTATAAGGAAAAAATACCTGTATATTGCCCTGTTATGCTCGAGCCGGGAAGTTACTCGGCCGTTTGCACAATAGATATAGGCGGCGGAAAGCTATTGCAGAAGAAAACTGATTTTACCATAACAAAAAGTTACGATATGAAATAGGCTAATGAAAAGAATACTTTTTATACTAATAATTTTGGCTGTCTTTTCTTTTATAAATCCTGCGGCTGCCTTGGTGGTTCCGCCTAAGAATTTAAAAATTATATCTTATAATTACCCGACCCATTTTATGCCCGGAGAGCTGGTTGATTTTACTGTTATATTTAAAAACTATGAACCTAATGCGCAGTGGGGAGAAGTTGATATTGTTCTCACAAATCACTCCACAGGGGCAGAGGTAACCGGATATCCTATAGACAGCGCAATGCCGGCAGCCGGCGCTACCGCTACGCTGACAAACTTTCAACAACAAATACCACTTCCCGCTCATAAATGGTCAGCAACCGAAGGGTTGTATACAGTAACATTGTTATTATATGATGGAAATGGCAATTTGGTTCATCGCATTTTTGGCGCTGAACCCATCCATGTAGGTCAAGCAACAGATTATATATCCGCGTTCCCGGGCGTCATAGACCTCGGGGCAGTGCCTTACGGAAGATACATGTATCCTAACCCGATAAAGATAAACTGGTCATTTTACCTCAAGAATCAATTAAGAAAAGACCAGCCCTGGTATATGCGGATTTATACGGATAACGGCGCAAAATATAGAGGAGTAGAAGGCTCTCTTTACAGGACCAGAAAACTTTATACCACATCAAGGAAATGGGTCCGCACGAGCGCTGAAGGCGGGAGCGGAGGGCTCGTATCAACTGACGGGCAATATCTGCTTCCGTTAAAAGTTTGGTGCCTCAATTACGGGCCTGACTGGGATGAGATAGGGTGGAATCCCACTCTTTTAGGTCCTCCTCCGGTAACAGATGACTATGTCTGGAAGGGGCCTCTTTTAAATGACGGTAAAAGAGACACAGACAGGAGCGCGTGGGCCTGGATACCGGATTACGCTGATATGGGCATAGACCCGAGAAGCTGGCGCCGTTTAATAGGCCAGGATCCATACACGAAAGAATTTGTAACAGATAATAATCCGACAGGCGACTTTACGTTGCCAAGTCCGTTTGATATATACCTGGCGACCGAGACATCTCCTGCAACGGTCAAGGGAAGATATATGGGGAAACTTATACTCGAAATTTATACACCATGAAGAACCTAAAACCTATAACCTATAATCTAAACGCCGTCTGCCGTACGCGGTTTGCGGTTCGCGGCTTGCGGTTCGCGACATCCCTTCTCATATCTATTTTTGCCTTGTTATATTGCAGAACTTCCTTTGCTGCTGAGGCGACATATGTTGCCCAAAGAGATGAAGCGATAAATAATACCGTAACAAAACTGCTGCAGGGTCAAAGTAGCCCCCCCATCCTCGAGACAAGCATAGAAGGGGTAAAAAGAGAAACTACAAATATCGACTACCTGCAGGCTGAAGCTTATTATCTATACACCCAGGATAGGTTTGAAGAAGCGATATCAAGATGGGAAGAAGTCCTAGCGCTTGATGAAGAAAATAAAACAGCTGTTTATTATATTAAGGAAGCCAAAGCAAAAATTGACGCGCAAAACAAACCATACGCAGTAGTGGAAGAAGAAAAACTGGGCATCAAATCAATGAGGCAGAAAAAACTCGGACCGGCACGCGGTCAGTATCCTCACACAAGGGCAGGTTACGACGAAATAGCGACAAATTATGTGCCCGGAGAAAACAGATACTTTGACCATTCGATTTCGGTCATGCGAGATACGCAGCAATACGCGATAAGGACAAAAAGGGAAACTACATCTTTTGCTGAAAATATCAGGGCTGATACTTCGTTCGGCAATTACAATTCAAACTTCACGGCAAGCTGGCTTTATGAAACCGGAGAGCGGGATGACCTGAGGTTCCCGCGGTATGTTAATTACCTATTGGCGAATAATAATGTCCGTTTTATGGTAGGCGATAGTTCTAATGCCTTAAGCAGATACGTCCTAAACGGCATTAACTATAGGGGCCTTAACCTTATGGTAAATACTGATGAAACAAGATATCCTATAGATAGGTTCAATATTTTATACGGCGCGGGCAAATCTTTCGACACGCAGTCAGAGGAATATTTCTATCCCATCGAGGTATTCGGTGCGAGAAATGAAATCGAAATAAACCCAAGATATAAGCTAGGCACGTCTTTCGCCTACCAGGCGCACCAAGACAAGATCACGAGGGTCGACCCCTTGTTCACGCCGAAAAAAAATACTGTCTTGTCGTTCGACCAATACTTCAAGCCGTTCGACTGGTGGGTCTTAAGAGACGAGATCGGCTATAGCGTCACAAACAGCAACACCTCTGACGAAAACGTGCCTACGGTAGAGGACTGGGCTCATTATATAACTTCAAATATCTTGAGAGAAAAATGGCAACTATATAATGTATATGAATACGGCGGCAAGAATTTTATAGGCCTGAACGGCGAGCCCCGCTTCCTGCACAATCTTGTGTTAAACGATAAAGAGACTTTCGAAAATATATTCATATACACACCCTTCGACGAACTATTATTTGAGTTGCAATACCACCGCACAAGAAACAATCTGGGTAAGGAAGAATTAAAAGAAACTACAAAAGAAAATCTGCTCAAAGCCATGCTAAGAATAATGCCGAGAAACGGCCTTCCTGCAATCGGCCTAAAAGGTTCAATTTTGCGGACAAACTCTATACCCGGATCTTTAGATATTTCGGATCCGCGGTACTCGAGCGACCTAGGAATGGAATTGACAAAAACGCTTTACGGGATAGACTGGAACGCGGGTTATACATACCAACACTCCGCAGAGGTTCTGAACAATGCCTTCTGCAATTTCTATAGAAATATTTACTCAATCGGGGGCGGCAGGTCTTTTTTAAACGATATCATATACGTAAACGCCGTTTACTCTTTAGCCGATCTGGACATACTGGCCACAAACGGCAGCAGGACAAGCTCTGCCATCGAGAACAGGTTTGACGCTTCCACCTCATGGCGGTTGTGGGATTCCTTGAACCTTTCTTTAGGATATAATTATTTCAATAGGCGGGATTTTACCGGGGCGTTCGACGACCTAGACAGCCACACCGGTTCTTGCGTGTTAAGTTGGCCCTATACCAAGGAATTTGTTAATAAACAGAAAATGATAATAACCCCTTATTTGAGTTACTATTACACCAAAAACGATGAATTTACCCAGGCCTGCAGGAGCTATTTCGCAAGCAAGCTCGATACCGACTATTATCTGAACGAAGACCATAAAATAAATTTTATGCTGGAATATAAAAACGGGGTCGATACAAGCGCGTTAGAGCAAGAAGGCGACGAGGTTCGTTTTATGGCGAGTTACGTTTCGACTTTCGGGATTTAATACCTGATAAGTTCGATGTCCCTGTCTATTGTAAGTTCAGCCTCTCCCCTTTTCTTTTTATTTATAAGCGTATTCGCCTCGGAAAGGGGCATATATCTTGTAGGTTTCCCATCTATGGCTATTATCCTATCTCCGGTTTCAAATTGAGATTTAGATCCTGCGATAATGTTCGAGATTGTCCCTATAGTCAACCCATCGTATTCCATTGCGAGCGGCAGGGTATAAAGTTTTTTTAAGTTCAATAATTTAAAATACCATGGCACGCGTAGCGGTTTGAAGGTAGCTTTGCGCTCTACGGTAAGCCTTACAGGAGTATTTGGTTCACCGATCAATTTGTCGACCGCTTCCTTTTCATCTATAAATTTTGCGGATCTATCCCAAAAAGATATTATTGAATCGCCTTCTTTTAGTTTTGAATTTTTTATTACCGTCTCTTTTACAACACAAAAATCTCCGCTTCTCGCGATAGAAATACCGAGTTCTTTTTTCAAAGTTAAGAGGGGTTCCTTGCCATCCCATTTCTTCGCATTTTTTATCCTAACGTCATTTAGATAAAGCATGGCATCTTTTGGTCTTTTGTAACCGGGGTTTAATTCGAGAGACTTCTTATAGAACCTCTCCGCGCGCTCGAAATCTTTCTCTTCTAAGAACCTGTTTGCTATATAATAATAATTTTGCTCCAGATCATCGAAGAAAATCTCATCTATATCTTTATTAAGAATAATCTTTTCGCCCTCACGAGTGCTGAAAACGACCCTGTCTTTGTGCTCCTCCACTACGAGTCCTTTTATAATATTACCGTTGTTCAAGTATATCGTATCGGCAAAAATTATCCCCACCAACCCGATCGATACAGCCGATACTATAAATAAATTTAATAAAAGTTTCATTTTCATTTCTTTTGGTTAATTAGTTTTTTGTAGCTGGAATAACAATGGATCGCGATGCCTGCAAAGCTCTTACGCCCTTCGTATGCGTTCGCTATCTTCTTTATCTCCCTTTCCATGGCTGCCTCATCCGAGTTCCCGAATGTTACATATTCAGGATAAAGGTCTTTTTGCGTCTCCTGGCCTATGTACACCTTCTTCCCCACGGTATCAGCATAATCTATCTCGCTTTTTGCGAGTTCTATGGAACCATTGGGGCCTTCGGCAAAATTCCTATAATCCATTATAGCTATAATATCAATCGTATCCAATATATGATGGCTGACCGGCTTGGCTGAGCCATGCCACTTAATAGTCATTGATGGATCATCATCGTACCAGAAAGGTACATCCGTTGCATAAACTACTTTTGATTTCTCCATATCAATTAGATCCATCACGCTCCTGTGTAAATCAAGATACCATTTTAAGAGAAGACCTCTTTTATCTTCCCACGGCTTGCCCAAACCGTAAGGCTCTACATTGCTATGTATGCCGTCAAAACGTTCTTCTTTTTTACTCTCTCTATTAAATTCCAAAACTTTGCCCACCCACTCCAGGGGCTGTTTATGGTATCTTTCGATAGACCAGCGTGGATCCCCGGCCAGGGCGTGGACCTTTATGCCGTTTTTGTGAGCAACTGCGTTGAACAGCCTATAGGAAGGCTTGGCGCTTTCGCCGAAGTTGTACGCAGATATATAAAGAAGGTTTATATTTTTTGATTTACAAAAACTTATTAACTCATGGGTGGCTTCGGAAGAGTTAGGTATGTGAACATCCCATACCCACATGGCCCTTGGCGGTTCATCCGCGCGCGAAACTCCTTCGAAAGATACAAGCGATAGAGGGGTCATTACGAATAATAAGGCTACAAAAATAAATAAAACAAGTCTTAATTTCATTTCTCCAGCATAAGGTCATCGATATAAACCGCACCTGACCCTTTCCCCTCGGGGAAGCAGGTGCTCTCAAAATTTATTGAAATGGACGCGAGCATCGATTGGTCTATGAAGAAATCCTCGAGCGGCACCCTGACATACGTCCATGCAGCAGGCATTTTATTGCCTTCTATGTATTTAATCATCTCGTCGCTTTTAAAGGAATCACCTATTTTGTCCCAATGTCTGTCGGCGAGACCCACGTTAAAATTTTCGCTTCCGTTCTCGCCTCTTAACCAGAAACTGATGTACTTATATTCGCTGCCGTCAAAATACCTGCCGTCTTTATCGTTCTTGAGAATCGTATAATATCCGCACCATCCGCCCACGCCGTAGGGCCCGCCCTCATTTGCTTTTTCATATTTCAGAAAAAGTACGGTAGTTGGCTTTCCGTCTCTCGAGTCCTTCTTGTGGGAGATCATTACCTTAGACGGGGCTTGAACATAAACATTCGCTCTATAGCCAAGTCCGTTAATTATCTCGTCTCCCTCAAAATCGTCTATGACTAAAGCCTCTTTTGACTCTGCGAATGCGGGGCTTTTATCCAGTTGATGCACGTTAATACTCATAACACATATTATGCTTAACAAACATAAAAAAGTAAAAATAGAACAAAAAACTACGCCCCAGAATTTCCCCATATTACTACCTCCATTATTCCAGCTTTAAATCATCTATATAAATTGTTCCCTTTCCTGCGCCGCCAGGAAAGCAATCCAATTCAAAACAAACGGATATTGACCCTAATTCCTTAAAATCCAAAAAGAATACGTCAAGCGGGATAGTGGCCTTTTGCCATTCTTTTGTAACACCGCCGGAAGGCAGATACTTGCCTATTTCTTCGCTCTTCACTGAATCTCCAACCTGATCCCAATGCCTGTCCGCTAAGCCTACCTTGAAATTCTCAGCCCCTTCTGCGCCCTTCACCCAGAATGTTATCGCCTTGTAGGAGCTTGCGTCAAAATACGTCTCGCCTTTTTTAAGTATCGTGTAATAACCGCACCAGCCGCCCTGGTTGTAGGGGCCGCCTTCGGCCTTTTTGTCATATTTAATCATCAGGGCGTTGCCGCTATCGCCGTAATGCTCTGTCGGCGATTGGATCGCGAGCGCCCTTGAAGGCGCCTGCTGATAAACTGAAGTTCTTCCGCCTAAGAGGTTGGTATTTTTGTTAAAATCATCTACTAATAATTCCGCATAAGAAATTCCGCATACAAATAATACAAAAACAAATAAGAAAATGCCAGCGATGCACGTTTTTACATTTACCATAATTCCTCCTTTTAAACTACAATATGTTATTTATAACTAATAAATTAAATTCGAAATTCGAAGCACGTCCCGCCTATGCCAAACATTAGGCATGCATGCGCGGGATCCCGCTTTGGCGGGAAAAATTTGAACATTAAGATTTCGAATTTGTTTTGATATTCGATATTCGTATTTCGGATTTTATATTATATACTATAATTCCTAACGGGACAAGGAAAAATAAGCCGTTTTTTACCCGCCCTGGTCCCATTCTTTCAACACATCTTCTTCTGTTTTTCTGTAGAATTTCAGGTCGTCTATGTAAATAACCCCTTTGCTTGATTTATAAAAATTTATCACGAACGAGCTCATCTCGATCAGGTCCAAAGCCCCGAAGTTTTTTAATGGGATATTTACCTCCTGCCATTCTTTGGTTACACCGCCGGGCAAATATTTTTCCACAGGGCCGGCCTTCAGTGAATCTCCTATAATGCTCCAATTTTTATCGGCCATCCCTATTTCGAATGTCTCACTACCTTCTTTCCCTTTTACCATAAATGAAACAGATTTATATAAAGTAAGGTCGTAGTAATCGCCGTCTATCTGGTTTAAAAGAGTGTAATAGCCGCACCATCCGGACCCTTTTTTGTCAAAAGTCAATTTAAGGCTTTTTTGACCGCTATATTTTTCCTCCGCGCTAAGTTCGTAAGCGCATTCGGAGGGCAGCCTTTTATAAGCGTTGGTCTTATTTCCAAGAAGGTTTACTAGGGAATGATCAAAGTCGTCGAGCAAAAGATACCCTTTTCCCTTGATCTCCGATTCCCTGTCTACCATGGCTTCGGTGTGAAAACGAATTTGGTCTATCCAGAAAGTCCCTTTTCCGGCTTCTGTAAATTCAAAAACTAAACTATAGATCTTTGACATGTCAGGCCCGTAAAAATCAGATAGCGGGATCTTTACCATCTGCCAATCTTTCGTGATACCATTAGGTAGATACCTATAAACAGAACCTAGATATACCGCGTCTTCTCTCTTGTTTGAAATAGTATCGTTTGCGCCTATCTCAAAAACCTCGCCGCCGTCTTTTCCTTTTATCATGAAAGTTAACGTCTGACATTTTCTTAAGTCAGCCAAAAGTATTATATACGCTCCGCAAAAAGATAAATCCTTTGTTTCCTTTTTATACATTATCTTAATTGATTTTATTTTTAGCTCAGGCTTCGATTGGGACTCGTCCAAAGATTCCGGTAAGAATTCGGGTTCCCCTCCTTCGTAAAATACTTTCAAATCAAAAATAATGCCTATCTTGCTTGGCGGCAGGGCAAAGCCTCCTAGCCTTCCCCTGTAGCCGAACATTTTTTCTTCCTCGAAAAGCACTGTGCCTTCGGGAAGAGGCGGTAAATCCATTATTTTTGCGGTTTCAGCTAACACGAGCTGGGCCAGTATTACTATATTAATAACTATGCTTAAGAAAACTACTTTTTTTAACATCTTTTCACCCCTGACCCCTAACTATTAGCTACTAACTACTTAAGTTCCAGTATCCCAAACGTCGTCGGATCGCCCCAGACCCTATTAACCGAACTAGACATCAAACACTTCTGCGGCATATTCTCGCTATCGGTATCGCTTGCGTCCACGCTAATGCCCAATTTAATGCCCTGATACAGCTTAAGCGCGGCTTCCTCTGCCGCCTCGGGGCTGCCCTGCGTATATTTTTTCTGCAATACAACTTCTTTGGGGATTTTTACTTCAATAATATAACCGCCTTCTCTTTTTTTAGCTCCTATCTGGATCGCATTCTTCACCTCATCTTTTATATTCGGCGTCCATATTACCACTTCCGGCAATAAATTATTGAAGTTGCCCGGGCTAAAGCCAAACTGAAAATCATCGTTCGAGTTAATCGCTTCATTATAATCACCCTTTAAATCAACATCCAGCCAGAATTCTATATGATCGCCTTCCCACATGTCAGCACCGGTTTTATTCTGGAATAAAACATCGTCAGTGACGTCAAACGCAAAATAGAGAGCGTCGCCCTCCCACATACTATAGGCCTTGAAACTCAAATCCTTAGTGCCGAGCCATGCGCCCTGGCCGTACACGACATTATCCTTATATTCTACTGCATAAGTATTCGAGATGTCCCATTCCGATAAGTCTCCGTCTATCTTTACTTCTTTCAAGCCTTTACCGAACGAATTAATTGTATAAATATCTGCCGGCCTATCTTTAAGCGGCACATTCCTTCCTCTGGTCAGGGCCTTGTAGCTATCATAAAAATGAATAGCTACCCCGCCGAAAGAAGCCTCGTTCTTATATACCTCGATAGTATCATGGAGCACCTTTTCCATTTCTTCCCAGCCTTCCTCAAAAAAGGTGTTGCGCGGTTTGCCCTGTTTCATCTCAACAAGATTTTGGGTTTCCACGCCCACAAAAACTGTTTTATTCATCTGCTTGGCCATATCGATATGAAAACGGGCCTTCTCGATAATTTCATCCGGAGTGTCGTAATAATCCATAAGCGCGGCGTAATCTATATACCCAAAAACTTTACGTCCAAACTCTCCGCCGTCTTCCTTGTCGTAAAAAATAGGTATAGCCATCCCGAAATTAAATTTCTGCCCGTAGCTGTCTATCGTTTCTTTGATCTTCTTTAGAAGCTCCAAATAATCAGTCTTGATCGTCTCTTTGTTCGTTGTCCATTCCTGAGTGAGGTACGGTTCAACATCTAACGATATGCCGTCCATTCTTTCGTTCTCAGGCCTTGATTTGTTAAATTCGAGAAAACCTTTTATCCAACTTAAGCATGTTTCGTGATATTCTTTTAAAGACCACACAGGGTTCCCTGTCAACGCCTCTACCTTTATGCCTCTGGAGTGGCATTCTTTTAAGAATTCTGCCAACTTCACCGAATACTCGGGCCCCTCTTCGGTAGGAGTAGCCCCGAAGAAAAGATATATCACATTAATATCTGTCCTTTTGCAAAAGCCAAAGAGCTCGTCTTTTTGTTTTTTGTTGGAGACGGGGTCTGTTTTCCAAACCCACATGCTGCGCTCAGTCTCTTTTCCGTATACGGAAACGGGCAGATTATAATCTATTATCTTGCCTATTTCCGGGTCTTTGATGAATTTTACATCATCAACATAAATTTTTCCTTTGGTCTCGTACCTGAACCAGAAAACAAGCGAACCCATGCGGCTTAAGTCTATTTCCGAACCGACCTTCGCAAGAGGAACTTTTACTTCTTGCCACGTCGTCGAGACACCCTTCGACAAAAACGCCGTCACCGGCCCTGCGTACACAGCATCGATCTCTAGATCTTGCATTTTAGCGTCAGCAAAACCTATGTCGAATTTTTCGTTACCCTCAGAGCCTTTAACCCAGAAAGATAAAGCGTTATAAGGCGTTACGTCTATATCATTAAGAAGCGTGTACCAGCCGCACCATCCCGCCACGTCGCAAAAATCTATGGCGAGCCCGAGGCCCTGCTTTCCCCTTTTTTCCTTATCTGTTTTGGTAATGACGCAATAGCTGGGACGTCTGGCAAATGTGCCGTGAAAAGCGCCAAGGGTTGTGGAGCGTTCGGAAAATACGCCCATCGTTCTACCTTTGTCAAAGTCATCTACTATAATCTCGGCGGGAGGTGTAGCCTTTTGTCCTGCTACAGCCGCCCCTTCTGCCGATGTCACCTCTTGCGGCTCTACGACAGATCCACCCTGCATCTCTGTCGATACTTGCATCTCTTCAGAAAAAAGAGGCCGGATCGCAACAAGCGAAATAATAAAAAATACGGCTATTATTCTAACGCCGATTTTATTCACTTTCTTCTCCCTTATCAAGAACTAAAAGAAAGGCCTTAACTATCTCGGGGTCAAACTGGGTCCCGGAACATCCCTTAAGCTCTTCTATCGCCTTTTCTTTTGGCAATGCCTTCCTGTAAACCCTGTCACTCGTCATGGCGTCGTAGGCATCCGCGCAGGTTACGATCCTTGCCGACAACGGGATTTCCCCGTTCTTCATTTCAGGAAAGGGGTATCCGCCTCCGCCGTACCTTTCATGATGATGCAAAACCGTTGGGGCCAGGTCCTTTAAAGATTTTATCCTGCTAACGATCTCGGCCCCGGAATGGGTGTGAGTCCTTATCTCGCTCCACTCTTCTTTTGTAAGTTTGCCCTTCTTCTGCAATATGCTCATATCTATGCTCATCTTCCCTATATCGTGAAGCAGGGAAGAATGTTTAACAATATCTTTTTCCTTCGCCGAGAGGCCCATCTTTTTTGATATGGCACCGGCGTATTTTGACACATTTTTAGAATGGCTGTGTGTATAACTATCGCGTCTATCCAATATCTTAGAAAGCAATTCCAGCGAAGCGTGATAATCCCTGTCAAACTGCGTGATAAATCTATTCGTAACTTTTGTAATGAGTTCGATATAATCTTTTTTCTTATTATCATTATCAAGCCATTCCATCTACCGGCCTCCTTTTTTTATTTCCCAAATTGTATCACTTTTTGATCTTTATTTCTACTTTTTTAATAGGAGGCTTGAAAAAATGTGCCCTGCACTTTTGGGTGCAGGGTCTAAGATTTAATTTAAATTTTCATGTAGGCAACTCGCCTATCAGCCGCTTGGCAGAGCTGATAAGCGAGTTACCCGTTCCCCGCCCATGCGGGGCTGGAAGTAACCTACTCACATGCCTACATGAAAAAGATCAAGTCAAACTTTATGCGCTGATCTCGGTGCGCAATTGTTCTTGTATACGCTGCCGCTCCTTCTCGAGCTCTCTATTATACCTCTGGCCTTCAACCGTATCTGGTTTGAATATCTGCCCCTTTGATTTATTTAGTTCTTCGGCAATATCCGGAGGTATCTGGCCGTCATGAGCTAATCGTTCTATTACCTTCTCATAGTATTCTTCTTGCTCAGGCAAGACACCAGTTATCATGCCTGTAATAAGGCCGACAAGTAATGCTCGTCCGCCTACAAAGTCTATAACTGTTTCTTGCGGAGGCGCAAGGATGTCGCGTATGATATCTTGCATTTGTTGTTCATTAAGAGCCGCGGGATTAATGGGGATGGGGCGGTCTTGGCACTTTTGCACAATCTCTCCGTGAATTATAATGTTACTACGGTCAAAAAGATCGCTGATCCCCATTATATTAAGATATGTATATAAGTTCTCATCCTTTATCCTTGGATCTGTTATTACAAGGACGTCTCTTATCGGATCTGCCTCGCCTTCAAGCATGCCCATCTGTATCCTACGGTTCATGATCCTTGCCTTAAGTCCGGGATTACTTTCTAGTAAAGCCGATGGAACAACCGCTATCTTCGGCTGGGTCGCGTCTAACCCTCTGGCCTGCGCGCTGAAAGCGTATGTCGCATAAGCCTCACATCCTGCCAAGGCGAGGGCATCGATGTTGGACATAGCGTACTCCGCATTGCTTGAAGTGATCTTTTTCTGCAGATTCCCATCGTTCATAATTTCTACGAGCGCTGTGCGGCTTAGATTGTCTAGCTTGCCTGTTATAAGCGCAGGATGGTCTTTTAAGAGCAGGCACAGATCAAGTTCGTCCAGGAGCGGGTCCAGGGCCTTTTCTATCGTAGCTACATCATTTGTATCTACCACTAATCCGACTTTCCCCTGGTCTCTTAGTCTTCTAACCATGTCTTCCTGCTTATCGCCCGTCTCAAAACGGACAATGCTTATATTTCTTCCTTCAAGCTTTTGTTTAATGAGCCCTTCTATCTGGTCTGCGTTTTCAAAAGCAGGTATTCCTATAGTAATTACTCCTGCCTCGGCTAAAGTCGGCGCCGGAACAGGTGCTTCCGGCCTAATGGGCACAGTCCCGGGCTCAGGCTCAAAATCAATCGGGATAGTCTCAATAGCAAATTTCCCCGACTTCAGCATAACGGCTCTTGTCATAAAGTTCGAACCTGCCTCATCAATATATGTGTCCTGCCCTTCAAGGGCCTTACGCCTTGAAATTACATCCCGCACCCCGTCTCTTGCCTTATCGGTAATATCGGTTAACGGCAGGCCGGCCGCATCCATCCTGCTCTTGATAGAACCTTCAAGATGATTCATATCAAAATATTCATATAAAAATCCCGTTACGATCCATGCCCCTGTGCCTTCAAGTAGATTAAACCTTACATTAGGATAGGCGCGGTAATAATTTTCTGTTCGCGTTCTTTCTATCCCGGCTATTTCTAAAGATCCTGTATCTTTGGCGACATAGATATCGCCTTTTTTGGACATAACGATCCGCAATCTTTCGCCACTCTTGCTCTGGTCCCGGGCAAATTGTAATATTGAATCCGTAGTCCACAGTGTAAATATTCTCTCCCTTCCTGTGCTTGGAACCAAATTGATATTGCGGTCCTGTATGAACTGCGCTACATCGGAATGACCAAGATCCACGACTTCTCCGCCGTCAATCGTAAAACCTCCCAAAACTCTATCGCCGCTAAAGAGCCCTGTGAAGGCCGCTTCACCGGTTACATTTGCAAGCGGCATGGAGCCTTCGGGCGCTTGCGATATGAAAGGTACTTCTAAAAATCTTGGATTAAATCTGTCTCTTGCTATATTTAAATCGATATCATGCTGGGCGCCGTCGTCAATTAATAAAGCGGCTACGGCCTGGCGGGTTTGGCGTGAACCTGCATCAGATGCGGCCGCGATAGAACTAAGGATTCCTGCTGTCCGCGCCGAATATTTATCTTGATTAGGCCCGTTGGCCACCCTTAACGCTGCTTCATATACCATAACATCAAACCAGCTCAAATCAAATATGCTGTTTACAATGGCCGGCGTGAATAACGCAAGCTCCGGATATCTGACGGATACCTTTATAAACCCTGCGATCACAACAGCGTAAGCAAGATAAGCCCTGTTCCCTGGAGCACCCTGTCCTAAAATATCATAAGCATCCGCCACGTTGAAAGCTTCAACTTGTCTCGCCAGATTTTCAATTATAAGTTTTGCCGTTTCTTTACCCTGCGCCGTAGCAGCCAGGCTTGATATAAAGGTAAGGATACCTGTATAATTCAACGTTATATTGTAATAGTTGGTCAATTCAGCACGAATGATCCCCTCTTCCATTCCCTGCCCTTGTAAATATGAAACTATCCCCTGAAGAGATCTGACGACAGCAGACTGTAACTCAGGATCCTCAACACCGATACCGCCCATATCCGCGATCAAATTGTCAACTATACGGATTGTTTCGGCCTTTCTGTTTATATACCATCTAAGCCGTAAACCAAGTTTCCCGCCCTCATGATACTTTAAATCTTCATCTCTGTAGTTCTGTTCTTTGAACATTTTTTGTTGCAATTCGCGAACGATTTGGTGGTCTTCCCCGCCGCGGCATATTACTTCGTGAACTATGTACTCTATAGCCTCGTTTGGAGTTAGATTAGCCAGTAATTCTCTGTCAAGATAAACAGTATTACCTTCTCTTAACCCCAACATAAAATGATTCTGAGCTTTAACAACTCCGCCGGGCACTGTGTATAGGCTCATATTGCCGTCTCTTAAGGCATTCAGATCGGTTATTGCCTGCGCTATCCTGTCGTTCTGCGGTTCTGCGCTAAGCGCAGTGATTGCTCTGTCGATCTCTGTCCTGTCAAAATTGGTCAGTGTATATCCTTGCCTGTCAGCCTCGGAGGCTTTAAATTCCGTTTTAAGCGCTTCTTCGCTCTCTCCTGCCGGCACCTGCATGATCTCACCGTCGCTAGGCGCGGCTGGCGCAGTAGGCGCAACTTCTGCCTCTACGGGCAGGCTTTCTACTGCCCCCAGAAACTCTTCTGCAGTGCGGAATCTCGTAAACTCCTCATCGCTAGTATCAGCATAAGGAACTTCGCCCAGCGCTTTTGCGAAGAATCCCTTCCATTGCTCATTCAATATAATGCCGTCTGCCTCTAAATCGCTCAAAAATTTCTCAATGCCACCGACTTCGTATCTATCGTCAAACTGTTTTCCTGCCAGGGCGAGAATCATATGCGCTGCTAAAAGGAATATATCCGATGAGGGCGCCCAACCACTCATTTGCCTTCTGACATCCCAAGGGCAGAGCTTGAATATGTCACCTGACTTAAACAAAGAACCATTGTCGTCATAATCATCCACTTGGACAAAATTCGTCGGCACCTGGTGCTCGGTTTCGGCGCTATTTATAAACCAAGCTCCTCCGAAATCATTTAAAATAACGCGGCCATTATCGCAGATCCAAATATTCTCGGGTTTGACGTCGGCTATGCACACACCCATCTCATGCAGGTGCCCCATGGTCCTGGCCACCTGAAAACCGATCTCCCTAACCTGCGCCATAGTAAAATGTTCGCCTCGCGACAGTCTTGTAAAGAGATCCGCCCCATCCGGGTTCGGCCGCATGCAGAGATATGCGCATCCGTCAGCCGGGTCGACCGCGGCCGGATACGCACGCTCTGTGACTCCCAACCTTCCCCAATGCATGTAATAATCCAGCAGGATCCTTTCTTCTTTTTCTATTCTTCCGTTGTTCCTTTGGTCCTTGATCTTTTTGATAACGATATTCTCACTCGGCATGGTCGGGTTTTCCAGGAACAATATCCAGGCATCATCTATATCGCGCGTGCCCAATATATTGGCCAGCCTATAACCGTGGAATTGCGGCTGCTCCATAAAAGACCTGATGGAGGGACTGATATCAAGGAGCTCATGGTGAGTCGTTCGCGGCGTGGCCGCAAGAGGCGCCGATCCGCCTCGAACAATAGGTTCCTGAGCAAGCGACGCAGTTGTTTCCGGCGTAGCTTCCCGATAACCACGGAGAAAACCTGCTACGGCCTTATCTGCTGTTCGGGGTGCGAGGCCCAGGGTGTCACGAATCATGCGCTCAAACCCCACGAGGTCTCTATCTATCTGCATCTGTCTTGTAAGAGGACTTGCACGGTCAAAGTCAAACAAAGTGACTTTTCTTTCTTCCAGATTGACTACTACATGCGACGCTCCGATATCATAAATCCCTATGCCTACCGCATAATGGTAGAAAGCTACTTCCTTGCCCAGATCAGTCCATATCCACTCGTTCTCCGGGCGCTCGCGCTCTTCGGCAGACATACTTCTGCCTTCTCCTTGCTCGAGCGCAAATCCCTTTAATATTTTTCCGGGAATTTCAGCGACCAAAAGGACCTGATACGTCTCTTCGCCATGTTGTTGTGTCGTCACGACCTTTCGCGGAGCCTTGTAGGCAGGATAGCAATCAGGCCTCAGCGCTTTGGCTCTTCCTATAATGTCTATCTCGGAATTGTGCCCCCAGGCGGTAAGCGCGACCGATTCCCCGAATTGCGGAAACTTTGCGTAGACCCTGGCTTCGCCGGCATCGGTTGTAACGGTAAAACGGCCTGTCCTTATATATGGCTCCTCTGACTCGACATCCCGTTCGGTCCATTCTGTGTCGTGGGTTATGTTCAATATGCGGTGTGCGCCGGGTAGCGTCGACCGTATAATACTGTTTTCGCTGTCAAGGTCGCCTAGCAGAGCTTCTGCGACACACGAAGAAATCCATCCCGGCTGCCATTGTTCCGCTTGCTCAAGGATATGTTGACGCACATCCGGTGCTACTGATGGTCCTGCTAGCGCTGCGGGTGCTGTTGGTGCCGGTGCTGTAGGCGGCGTTGTCGACGGTGGTGTTGCCGGCGGTGGTGTTGCAGGAGGAGTTCCTTCTATAGCCTTCAACTCCTCTCCTGTTCTAGCGACTAATTCAGCACGGACCGCTTCAGCCTGGTTCCTGGGGCAGTTAGCTGTCAGGTATACCCTTATTCTTATGGGTTCTGTACCTGACTGGCGGAAACTTACCCAACCTGCGCGCCTCCCATCTTTATATAAGTGGACATAAAGTTCATTTGGTGTTACATATCCATCAGCCGACTTAGCAACTACAAATTGGTCAGCTACCTGGACAAAATCTTCTTGTTGGGTAGCCATGTCACCGAAACCTTCCTGTATAATTTTCATCAGGTCGTGATAGTATGGATTCTGTTCCGGACTCTTTGCCCTGCTTGTCTCGTTCAATCTTGAAATTAATTCGCTGCCTTGTTCTGGGGTCGTGGCTGTCAAATCTGCGTGCGGCCCAAGGTAAGGATATGCCCTGCTGATTTTGACTGTAGTAAGTTCTGAAAGTTTTTGATGTTTATTCAGTGTGCGGCTAAAAAGGAAAAGAGCTGTTACTATACCGTCGCCTGTAGTCTGATAATCTGAAAGAATAGTGTGACCGCTCTGCTCGCCCCCTACCACGTAACCGTGTTTTTCCATTTTCTCAACGACGAAGCGATCGCCTACCCTGGTAAGCTTTACGTTAATACCCGCATCTTCCATGGCAGCGACAAGGCCCATAGTCGCCATTATTGTAGCTACAACCGAATTACCTTTTAGCCTGGATTCTCCGTGTTCGTCTACTTCTTCTTTCAGGCACAACGCTATCGCTCCGAGGCTTCCGTCTCCGTCTATCTCAATCCCGTCCTCATCTACGAACATTATTCTGTCACCATCTCCGTCAAAACCCATTCCTCCCATTACATCTTTATCCTGATCCCTTAATTCTATTATCTTAGCGCTAAGGCGCGCCGTGCTCTGGGAACCGCTCTTCGCGGGGTTTCCTTTTTGGTCAACAGAACCGTCATCCTGGGCATTTATCATGCTTCCTCTTGGCGCATTATCCAGTTGGCCGTCTATAGAGGTGTTGATTTCTACCACTGTCGCGCCCAAATCCCTGAACATTCTTGGTGCGAGTCTACTTGTCACGCCGTTGGCCGAGTCTATTACTATTGTTTTCCCTTCAAACGGCATCGCTTGCCCGCCCATCTCTTGCCTGAAACGTTCTAGGAAGTGATCTACATACGCTTGACCGGCTTCTGTCATTTCATTTATAGCTCCGCCGGCTACTATTCCCGGAATTGCAATGCCTTGAGATATCATATAGGTATTCTGTTCCAGCTCTACTGTTTTGGCATCTGGGATCTTTTTACCCGCAATAAATCCTTTTATTCCGTTCTCTTTCCATCCAAGATGAGAACCTGTGACCGTAATACCTATAAATCTTTTAGCGTTTGATTCATACGCAAGCACAGGCGTTGGGATAGGCTCTCTTACAATATATACTGTTCCGCCTTGGGATACTATCCCTTCTGCTAATTTTTCAATTAACTCTATCGTTGAAGGACGGTTGTCTCCGCCGAGCATGAACGGTGTTTCTCTTCCGAATGTTCTGACATAGGCCTGGCCGTGATAGAATGCCTGTTCATGTGTCATGAGGCCGTATCTTATTAACAATTCCGAATCGCCCGGTTCCTCTGGCCCAATTTTACCTTCCCGAACAGGCCCCGCCATTACGTTTCTGCGACCTATGGCTTCTGCGGGTGTTAAGATTTTTCCTCTCATACCATCTGTGCCGACCATTTTGCCTTTGATCACACCTAACCTGGTATTTATTTCAGGACCAAATACTTGCGCAGGGTTAACCCATTTACCGTTATTCATCTTCCATCGGCCGGATTCCAGATTGCGAGTATAAATCTCAAGGCCTCTTTCCAGCTGAGCTAAACGGCCCTCTAATTTTGTCCTGTTAGCGTCGGAAAGCTCTCCGGCAAGCTGACCTCTTATAATATCTATTTCCCGCTGTACAAGCTGAATACCAAGCCTTAAAGAACCTTCAACTAACTTATCCGCTCTATTTTTTTCTCCCGCAGGCAATAAGTCCACTATTCTTTCGACCATTAGCCTGACGCTTTCTGGTTCCTCGTCAAAAACCGCTCCTATCCTGTGTTGCCTAGGACTTAATGTATTGGCTATGGTCCCGGGGAGCACTATACCCCAGACCTCTTCTGACACGTGAGAGAACGGCATGAAAACCGTAACCCCGGTTTGCTCTGGGAGGTCAAGCATACTTATATCCGGATGATCGTATAGATTTATTACATTTGTATCCGGGTCTATGATCGCGGCAAAGGCAAAAGCTGTCCCCTTTAAGCTGGCGCCGTCAGGGCCGAGTTCCCCGCCGTAATTAGCGAAAATCGTTCTGCCGGATATAGTTATAGGATTAGCCAGCTCGGTTAAAACAGAGCGGTTGCCCTGCTCATCTACTATCACATAGCCATCAGGAGCAATAACGCTCGCATAAACCTGTCTCGAATCATCTGTGACGCCCGCGCCAAACCAGCTCTTGCTAACTTCGCTTGATATTAGGCAGTGGTCAGCTGTAACGCTCTTCTCGACATTTGCGCCGGGCAATAATTCATTATGCGCCCCTATCTTACTGTGAGTTATCTGGCTTCTCTCGGCAACGGTCATATCTCCTATCTCAGAGTTAATTAACAATACGTCGGTAAGCTTAACTCCTTTTCCGATAACAGCCCTGGCTATTTTTACATTAAACCTGCGCAGCGAGGCGTGAGGCTCTGTCGCGGCTGTAGTCTTTTCTACAAACTTCCATCCTTCAACGGTGTCAGTCGTTATAACGATCGAGTCTTTTATAACTGTATTATCTCCGACTGTGGAATCTATTATTGTGCTAGCGCTTATATTGCAACCTGCCCCTATTATCGTACCTGCAAAAAGAAGTACATTGGCGCCGATAATTGTACCCTCGCCTATCTCGGCCGTTTCATCGACAACTGTGCTGGAAGGATCAGTAAATTCTACACCCGGCCATTTTTGCTTAACGTACTCAGTTCCTTTCTCGTCTGTGATCTGCGCGATCGTGGGCAATACAGGAGGTAATTCTAGGGCCGCTTCGGCCTCCGGCTCAGCTTGAGCCTTTGGCGCAGCCGGTTTTACTATTTCTTCGCCGGGTACCTGCCATTCAGGATTGTTAAGCGCTGCCAAGTAAACAGCTTTTCCTCGCTCTAATTCCTGTCTTGTATATATTGAAGCGCCGCCTTCATCTCTGGGGCCCTTTGTTAATTCTTTTCTGATCATGGCAAGTCCTAAACCTATCGAGCCTTGTATTAGTCTATATATATCGTTTTTTCGGCCTTCAGGTAATAATTTCTGTGTTTTATTTATAAAATTCATTAAGATACCGGGTTTACCTCCGCTAGCCTCGTCCAAAAGTATAAAACCTATTCTATGTTGAAGCCCTGCTTCCGTCCCCTGAACAAGACTGAAAGGCATGACTTCACTAATGTCGGAGCCGCTTATTCTGCCCTTTACAAATCCGGCAAAATGAATAGTTACATCCCCTTCTATTGTACTGTTTATTGCCGTAAAGGCCGTACGTAAAGAGGCGCGACCTTTAATAGTAGTCCCTCCGCCGATATTTGTCAGATTCGGAATATTTTCGAAGACACCTTCTTCGCCCAAAACAACCTTTTCAATCTTCCCTTCTGCATCCCTTTCAATTAAAGAAAACGATACAACAGGATAGGAGTTTGGGAAATTTGCACCTTCTATTACAGCGCTATAATGCTCGGAGACAACTCCATCGCCTACTTTAGCATCTTTAATCCTGCTGCCTATCGTAACATTATTACCGATTTCCGAGTCATACACTTCAGCGGCAAACCTAAGGGTGCAATTATCACCTACCGTACTATTTCTTAATTCTCCTCCTATAGCTGTAGCAAACTTGCCTATCTTAGAATTCTGGACTTCCATCATTGTAAGCTCTGACCCAAGCCCTACAGAGGAATTTATTATTGCCGAATATTGAACAAATACGCCGTCATCCAGGGTTGAATTTTCTATTCTCACAGTATTCAATTGACAGTCGCTGCCTATAACACTTTCACCTACGATCTCTACTCCGGCATAAATTATATTTCTTTCGCCTATGCCACACTTCCCTCTAATCTTTACTCCGGGATAAACTACAGTTCCTTTGCCTATAACACTTTCACCTCTGATCTCTACTCCTGTATGAATTACAGCTCCTTCGCCTATTTTTACTGTGGGATCTATATTAAGCCTAGCGCCTAATGGGTCGAGGAATGTCACCCCGGGATAACGTTTTTCCAGTTCCATTCGGGCGTGTTCCTTCATAACAGATTCAATAACCCCTAGCCACGGCGCCATTTCTCTTTTTATGTCTTCTGCATTCCTGCCGGCTAAGTATTGTCTTATTGTTACCTCGTCATATACCCCTTCTCTCTTTGCGTAGTCTATAGCTTCTGAAATGAGAATTCCCCTATTAACATAGGAATGTGATTGTCTTATTTTTTCAGCAATTTCTGGATGTTCTGCCGATATTAAAGCAATTATTTCTTCTTTTCTTGGGGCAGTTAAACTTCCCAGTAATAATCTATAGAATTCCTGGTCGTCAAAATCATTATCACCGGCTAAGGTTATTAGATACGCAGCTTGTCTGGCTGGCGGGAGCGCTTGGAAGGCATCTATTTTGGCAATGTCCAAAATTATTTCTTCGATAGCCGGAGGAGCCTGGTCAATAACCCCTGCTTTCACAAGCTTCCTTAATAACATATGCCATAACTCTTCTTCTATCTCTTTCGCGATCAAATCGCTGGAATAAGTCGCTAATAAATCAACGTCTATGTATATCGTATTATCTCCGACATGGGCCAGGTGCTCGTTGCCAGCGTAGAATTCGACCTGCAGAAGCTCGCCGGCGAGCTCCGGGAAGTTCGCTATTGTATCGGCTATTACGGCCCGCGCCGCCCTTGCCCTGCTTAAAACCGTTGCCTGGTCAAGATAAGGATACATCTGACGCAAGCGAGCTACGATCCCGCTCTCAAGGCCTGTCTCGGTCCCGAGTATTATATCAGTTACTTCAACCCTGCTCATAAGTTCGGGGGTTACGCCGGCTTCTCTTTTCATTTTGATACCTGTGGTTCGGGTCTCTTCTTCTTCAGGTTCTGGCCGCGGGACCATTGGCCCCCCAAACATCATCCTATAGACCTCACCGCCGGCCCTACTAGCGCCGGCAATAAATTCTCCTATCCTCAAAAAAGGTCTCCATAAAAGTGCCCTTAAAATAATATCTATATTAAGGATTACAGGAACTCCTATTAATACCAATAGAGTTGCTTTAATCCACCCCCATAAAGAATGGGGTAAGATCCATAACCACGCGGCTTTCAAAGCGGCTCCTAAAGATATGAATGCTGTTTTAACCCAAGCTGCGCCAATAAGTTTCACTAAGAAGCCTGCCGTAGCCGCTGCAGTAGCCGGATGTATCAGTAATATACCTAATACAGCCCCTATTAGCAGCAGGCACCCCACTCCTCTTACTATTCTGTTATTGTTATTAAACAAGCCTGCGGATGCTGTGGCGTATATAGTGATAAGGCCCACAAGGAATGGCAACCCTTTCCAAAGCGCTTTCAAGATAGCAGCTCCTGCATTATATAAAAATCCGACTATATGAGGCCAGTTTCTGGCTGTATCTGACACTCTTTGTAAGGAATCTAAATTGGATAGTTGGTCGCCCATAGGCGACAATAAGTAAAACGTTATCATGAAAGCCAGTACCACTGTAGCGAAAAATGCGACAGCTATTATCCTGTTTGTTGCCTTGCGATCTGCGGCGTTACGCAGATTATATCTTACTTCAATGAATATCCTCATAAGCGATCCTAACATAATTAAAAATGATAGCGCTTTATAAATAAGGGCAAGCGGAGGAAGCAGACCAAGCCCAGCTATTGCCATTATCGTAGCTGCAGCTGTTATAATTGTAGCGACTGCAGAGAAGGCTCTTAACCTTGGCGAACTTGTGCCTAACATATATAAAGATCCAACCACTAATCCGGCTACTAAAGCCATAAACGCGGCAGGTATTAAAAGCAAGCCAAAATGGCTCAAGGCAGACCATGTGAAGAAGAATACGAATATAGGATTTAGCACTACAACTTGCCTTACCCTCACCTGCTTCATAGCGGTCTCTCTGTCCGCAGCTATAACAATACCCCGCCTTTTGAGCGCCTCTTCTGCGCTACTCACTGCACGAGGAGGAGATATAACAGTAGCTGCCAAGTAACGATACGGACGTAGTATAAAATGATAAACTACCCACATGCCTCCCGGAAGGAATATTTCTCTTGATACATATCCGGCAGAACGATAGAATGATGTAATAAAGGTAAGCCCGGCTGTTAATTTAATAAAACCTGCCAGGAATCCTCCTACATAAGGAATAGATATTGGAAATCCCCATATTTTTACAAAAGGAACGGCTACAATTGCAAAAGTAACTTTCATGACAAACAAGATCCCTGCTACTGCTTGCATTACCATCCCGCTTGCAACAGCAAGGCCTAACTTGCCTAATATGATTCCAACTACCCAACAGCCAAGGGCGCCAAAAGAACCCACTATAATCACAATCCCGACTATCGCAAAAGTCGCGCCCACGATGAATTTTCCTGGTTGAGAGAACAAGTCGATTAAGTTAAAATAAAGCGTAAGAGGCCAATGAATGGCTCTTCCGAAAGCATACAAAGCGCCGCTAACCGCTCCCTGAAGCCGTGGAGACGCTCTAAAAATAGCTCTTGTTAGCCATGACCATGTAGGCCTTAAAAACCCGCGCCTTGTTTGTACAGGCGCAGGCGGTTGCGCTACAGTCGGAGCGCCTTCTTCGGGGGCAGCAGCTTCCTCGAGGGCAATTTCCGCAGCGCCTTCTTCGGGGGCAGCGGCTTCTTCATACAGTGACATTTGCGCTGCGGCTTCGGGTGTAAACATTATTATGCGCACATCTAAAATCTCAAACTCTTTTTGGAAATCTCTCCAAAATTTATTAACAGCAGGGGTACGTTGCCAAGTATTATAAAAAGGCCTGAGATTTCTCGTAATAAATTCTGATAGCTGAACGCCTCTAACGTTATGCGTGATTGAGGTTATTAATTCTCGCGCCCTACGTTCGACATCCGGATTAGCAGCCCGCAATAACCGCAACGCGGCTTGGTCTTCATTATGAATAGCGACCGCAGCAGCAACGACTTCGGCTTCAGGATATTCCCTGGCAAATGAGAAAACGATCATAGGATCGAGAGGCCAATTCTGGCCTGTCCCGTCTACATTAGCTTGCCTTGCAGCTACCAGCCTTATGAGATCATGCATAGGGCCAAAGGAAGGTATATTCTCTGCCAAATTTCTCCAAACCATACCCATTCTATAAGCCCTGCCCAGCCCCGGGACAAACCCGCTTACAATGTCACCATACATCCTCTGCAAAGTATTTGCGAAGAATAAATAATTCACCCAGCCTGACGCTGAGTCTGTGCCCATTGCACATTCGTCACCCCAGGCTTGAACTGACTGCAGGGCTAATACATCGCGGTATAAAGATGCAAACGAAGTGGCTACGGGAGCGGCCTGTAATACAGCTATTGCCTGCCTGGCTTCATCCTTCACCGCTGTTGAGCGGTCATCGTTAACAACCCTTTCGAGCGCTGGAATCGCTGCCGGATCTCCGAGGCTGACGATCTTCCTAATGACTCTTATTCTATTTGCCAAACGCGGGATAACTCTCGGATCAAGCGTGTCTAGCAGGCCTTGAAGCTCAGCGCTTGGAATCGCAGGCCTTACAGCCCTATTCCTATTGAGTATAGCCGCATCCGGTGAAGTCCCCATACCTGCAAGAGTCTGTTCTATTCCCCTTGTAACCAGCATGTTCGCGAATGCCCTTGTTACGGAATTTGTATTTCTATGGAGTTTCTCAAAAGCCATCCTGAACATTACTTTCCTGTTCAATGAGGAACCCGGCACAACAGGATCAGCTTCAGGCGATGCGCCGATATACAAGCCTATAAAAGTATCTTCTACTAACTGGCCAAAACCTCTGCTCATATATGATTCGAGCGTTTTATTCAATCCTGACATTGGAGATGCCAAAGGCGACATACCTGCGTATAAACGTATAGTAGTCAAAGGAAGTTTTTCGCCAGGCACTGTCAATTGAGTAGGAACAAGAGGGCGAGGCACTAGCGGAATTCTCATTAAAAGTTTACCCGGAGCTATAGGCAGCGGGCCGACAGATGTCCAGTATTGGATAGTATCATAGAAACCAAATCTCTGTAATAACGGAACAGGACTAAAGAGATAGCACATGGTTTTCATATCATCACTCAATAAATTAAAGCTCTGCCGTTCCACATCTTGCAGCAACGCAAAAATGAGGAAAGGAAGCACTGTAGCCGCGCCTGTTGTTGTTGTTGTAGTTGCAATCACTCCGTCTTCGTCGACTGTTACAGCGTGCCTATCCCGCACAGCTTCTTCTAAGTCAGCTTCCGTGATGGGTGTAATTTCTGTTTCTTCGCCTGCCTGCATGGAATACATTACGTTTATCATCGCAACCCATGCCGCTCTATCTTCGGGTTTCATATCTGTGAAGCTGTCGACAAAACCGTTCCATGCTATCAGAAGCGCATCAGAAATAGCATTAGGATTCATAAATTCTACATGCCCTGTCTCGATAGCAGTAGAGCTTAAATTTATACGCTCTAATATATCTCTAGGCGTTAGTATAATTCCCATATTTCTGTATAAACCTACTGGAGTTATATCTTGCCCTCTGGTAGCCCTGAGTAATGCTTGTCTGCCGCCGGCTTCTCGCTCGGCAGCGGCAATTCTGTTTTCAAGAAATGCCCTGTATTGCGCGTGCGGGCTTGCCGGATCTGCACCTGGTGAAGAAATAGCGTCAAGAAAAGTGTCTATATCATTACCAAAATGATCAAACAGGTCGTTCATATTAAGATCGTTACAGGCTCTTGCCATATCGTGCAGCGGCTCAATAACCTCGGCTTGCAACTCGGCTCCGTATGTCCTGCTGAAAGTTGGCTGTTCGGTAGGTTGCGGCCCTCTGATCGTTTCTGCTGCGCGGTGCGCTAAAATCGTCCCTCTGCCTTGGTCAGGCGCTTCACCGCCTATTGCCTCGTTTCCTTTTAGCATTTCATTCAAGGTATCAGTAGAGGGTTCTATGTATGTGTTTGCGATAAGCCAGTCGGAATAGGCCCGCTGATGTGCCTGCACAAGGGGATTGAAACCGGAATGTCTTTTGACATAATAGTCATATGGGTCTACCCTACATGAATGATAAACCGGCACCTTCGGAGCACTCTTCCTGAAATCCGGCCTATCCTCATCCCTATCAAATATTCCGCTGTATGTTTTTATTCTAAAATTTAAACCCGCTGAGAACGGGAATCTATTCCTTAGCAAAACAAGCATATGCTCAAAAGTGTTTTGGCCTGTGTGTAAACCTTTAAATCTTGGGTCCTGCACAGAAACTGTAAGTAGTATATTTCTATCACCGATTACCGGCATCCTGGAAACACCGCTGTCATCGGCTGTATACATATAAATCTCATCTAAAAGTATTCCGCTTTCGCTGCATAGATCAATTAACGCTTGGAACATATCAGCAAACATGTCATTTTCGCTTGTCCGGCCTTCAACCTCCATCATTTGATCGACGATTCTTCCCGGCGGCAATCTCCCGCTTGATATATCAAAATCTCCCCAAATCCAACTTCGTAAAAATCTAAAAGAGCCGGAGAAAAGGCCTATCAAACCTCTCCAACCGCTTCCGAAGTGAGCAGATGAGCCGCCCAATATCTCCCTTGCGCCAAGCCTCCAACCGCTAATCCTGTTTTCTGTTCTCTCTCCAAAAGGAAGTTCGGGAGGGCCTATGTGCCACACCCGCCTGCTGCCTGTGCCATGATAGGCCAATCTTGCAACCCTATGGCCTACTGCTAAATCCCTGGCTGCTATTCTATAGACTATTTCTGCTAATCTCTTATTTAGCCTTTCGTTGTAAGCTTCCACTTTTTCGTTTTCTTTCCTATTTAACTCTGTCCTCTCTTTGTAAGCTTTGTCGCTTTCGCCTTCTCTTCTAGGGAGCTTCGACTGCCTTCTTTCCCTATCAAGTTGCCTTCTCGCCTCACGCTCAACTTCTCTAGGGTCATACAGCGCAAAAATCATTTGAATTATAAACAATTTCATATATGCCCAAATACTTACAAAGAGCGGACCGAATATCCTTGATGAGTAAATCTCCCTGAAAGATGGAATCGTATAGAAACCAAGCCGAATTCCGGGTATACTCGCAAGAGGCTTTCCATCCACGCCCGTAACTTTGTAGAGAGGAGATTGTTCGTACAGATTCCGAACTGCATCCCTAGCCTCCCTATCCAGTTCTTCATATGAAAGCAATTCTGAGGGCAATCTTTCAGGAGCAACAATTTCATTTATGTTTCTTTGCTGGATGTTGGTTTGAACATAATACTCATCTAACACTTCGTTTGTCTCTTCATCTTTCACTAAACGATACGTGCAGCCAAACAGGCTGGGCACTATATTATTTCCTGCTGTGCCGTTACCGAATTCCCTATAAAGGAATTCGTCAAAAGGCCTTACGTCCGCAGGGTCTATGTAAGCCCTGAAAAATCTGTAGGCTGTGGCAAGAAGTGTGGATAGGCCTTGCTCAAACTCGATCTTACCTTGCAAGAGCGCGTTACCTGAAGTTAGGTCACCGGCTGCAGGTTGGCCATAAGAAGAAAACACATTCACTGCAATTTGCCCGAACCTATCTAATTCTGCAAATGGCCTCTGGACATTTGCGAAGTGACTTAATACCCTTGATAATTCGCGCTGCGCCGCAGGTACGGCTATATGGCCCAACAAAGCCGGGTTAATCCCCTGGATCTGAGTCACTATGTTGATATTCGGATCTGCTGATACAATGACATCATTTGCGGTAAAGTTTGCGTTTCTTGCTAAATACTCATAAAGCTCGCTATCACTTTGTATTCTGTCTAAGGCGCATTCGGCTCTTAAACGAGCTAACGCATCCTCAGTTAAACAGACAGGCGCTAAACCAGAGCTAAATTCCGACTCTCTAGTTACTTCTCCTATTCTATTTGCCGCATCTTGAGCTTGTATCCTTTCATCAAATCGCAAGCCGTGCAGCAGCAGAATTTCGTGCGGCACCACTATTATAGTGGCATCAACGTCAGGCAATGTAATTGGATCCATGCGTATTCTTGTTCTTGGAACGGTTTTTGTTGTTCCCACTTGTTTTCCGTCTTTGTCATACTCTACAAGTTTTTTATGAACTACGCCGTCTTTATCTTTATATTCTACCCTTTCGAGTATAACGCCTTTATCATCATATTCTACAGCTGCGGGACGCCCATCAGTCGGCGCAGGTATTGTTGTAGCCATAAAGGCATGGGTATCGCCGAATAAAAGTTGCAATACGGCGTTTATTGACTGAACTTTTGTCTGGCCCATCGGTTCATACTCTATTGCCCATAAATAATCTCCTATAATAATATTCATAACAGGCCCAGGGGCGCCGCATAACAGGCCGAATGTATCCCTGCTTCCTATTGCAAGCGACCCTTCCTCTCTTATATTCCCCAGGCATATGACCCTTCTAATAATAGACGAAGAGCCTTCGGGAGAATACGTCTGCTGCTCAGGAAGTTCGCTTCCGTAGAATGCTCGAAGCGGCCCAGGCATTCTTCCTGCATTTTCGGTGGCTGTC
>PEWV01000056.1 GCA_002780005.1 Candidatus Aquitaenariimonas noxiae
CGCTGACTATTAGCGCAGTTAGGCGCGAGGAGTAAGTTCAAAACCACGGGAAAAATTTACTTAAAGCCGCGAACCCCGATTGCTACCATTATAAATAAATGTTAGCACAGCGTTGACTTTGTAAACCTCTTAATGTATACTAATTGCAAATGAAAGACACTAAAACTATAAAAAAGGCCAAGATATTTTCTATAATCCTTATGCCGCAGGTCCATCAGTATGTGGCGATCCTGGAGGAAATAGACGGGACCCGCCTCCTTCCCATATGGATCGGCGTGAACGAAGGTAATGCCATTGCCATGCATATGGAAAAGCAAAAGATGCCCAGGCCCATGACGCATGACCTATTAGCCGGCATTTTAAATAAGGTCGGCGTCAAGGTCGAGAAGATCGTAATAAGCGATTTAAAAGAGAATACGTATTACGCCACCCTCTATATAAAGCTCGACGGGAAGTCTTACGAGATAGATGCCAGGCCAAGCGATTCTATGGCGATAGCCGTAAGGACAGATTCCCCTATATTTATAGAAGAAAAAGTTTTTGAGAAATGCCCTGTTATCAGAAAACCTATCACGGACCAGGAAATAGAAGAGTTTAAAACGAAACTTAAAGACCTTAAGCCGGAAGATTTTTTTAATAAAACCTAAAAGCATCATTAATGGACCAGCAAAAGAAAGCCCGCCTTTATTCAAATATAAAAGTAGCCATAGGCATTTTCGAACTATTGGTCCTCTTTCTATTCCTTATAATATTCCAGTTTTCCAACGCTTCTCACGTTACTAAGGAATACGCCTGTAATATCGCAAGCAATCAGTATTTGTATATTTCAATATATTTTCTGATATTTTCGGTATTATATTACCTTATAAACTTTCCCGCGAACTACTTTTCCGGATATCTTTTGGAGCAGAAGTTCTCGCTGTCTAATCAGAATATTCTCGGATGGTTTAAGGACGAGCTCAAAAGCGTTATTTTGAGCTTTTGCGTTTCCCTTTTAGTTGTCCAAGTCCTTTATATATTCTTACGCGTTTTTAGCGGTATATGGTGGATTTTGATGGCTTTATTTTGGGTATTTTTCACCATTGTTCTTTCAAGGATAATTCCCACTTTTATCATACCTTTATTTTACAAGTATAAACCGTTGCAGGATAATGAACTTCGTAAAAGGCTTATAGGATTGGCCGGCAAGGCAAATGTCAAAGTATTAGATACATATGAGATAGATTTCAGCAAGAAAACCAAAAAGGCCAATGCCGCGCTTGTGGGATTAGGGAAAAGTAGAAGAATAATTCTCGCCGATAACCTCGTAAAAGATTTCAGCCATGAAGAAATAGAAGTGGTCATAGCCCATGAGATCGGCCATCATAAGTTATTGCACATGTGGAAAATGCTCTTTTTCGGAGGAGGAGTGGCATTTTTGATTTTCTATATCGCTGATTCTGTCCTTACGAACTCGCTTCATATGCTCGGGGCAAGTGCCATATACGATATAGAGATATTTCCTTTCTTCTGCCTTATCCTCTCGGCCTTCAGTATACTCTTAATGCCGATCCAGAACGAGTTTTCACGGAAGATAGAAAGGTCTGCCGACGGATTTGCCTTGAAAATAACAGGCAACAAAGAAGGTTTTATAAGCCTGATGAAAAAGCTGGCGGAGAAGAACCTGGCCGATTTCAAACCGAATAAGATCATAGAGTTTATTTTCTACGATCACCCGTCTATATCAAACAGGATAGAATTTGCTGAAGAATTTCAATTAGAAAAAATGGAAAGAAATTGATCGCCCTTCATAGCTTATCAAAATTTATTAACGCTTTTTACTCGTCAGAAATCGGGGGTTGGGATAACTCGCACCACACCAAAGGTGTGGGCTCGGACAATCCCAACCCTTTTATAAACCGATTTCTTCCTCGCAAAAAGCTAAAATTTTGAATAGCTACTCAGGGCAATCAATATCTTTGTAAAAAAACTAGAAATATAAATGAAAAAACTTCAAATCCGAGACATATTTAACCAGATCGCAGACCTTTTGGAAATAAAGGGCGATAATCCTTTCCGCATAAAGGCTTATAGAAGGGCTGCCCAGAGCGTTGAGAATTTGTCATCTGACGTAGAAGAGCTTGTCAGGGAGGGGAAGCTGGAAGAGATCCCGGGCATAGGAAAAGATCTAGCCAAAAAAATAAAAGAAATAATAGAAACAGGCAATCTTAAGTATTTTGATGACTTAATGAAGAAAACCCCGAAGGCGATATTGGAGATGATGGAAATCCCGGGCATAGGCCCTAAGACGGCGAAGGCGCTTTATGATAATTTTAAGCCTAAGAACATAAGCCAGCTCGAGGCGTTGGCCAGGTCTCACAAAATAAGCGGTATTCCCGGCATTAAAGATAAAACAGAAGAGAATATATTAAAAGGAATTGAGTTGGTGAAAAAAGGCAAAGAGCGGATGAATTTAGGCATGGCAGTGAGCATAAATTCCGAATTCGTCCGGCTGTTAAAGGATTTGCCGCACGTAAAAAATATCAGCACGGCAGGCAGTTTGCGCAGGATGAAAGAAACCATCCGCGACATAGACATATTGGTTATTTCAAGGAAGCCTGAAGAAGTCATGGATGCGTTTGTGAGGGCACCTATGGTAAAAGAAATACTCGCGCACGGCAGCACAAAATCAAGTATACGGACCCTGGAAGGCGTCCAGGTTGACGTTCGAGTTGTCGATGAAAAAAGCTATGGCGCCGCGCTTGTCTATTTCACAGGCTCAAAAGAGCATAATATACACATACGAAGATTGGCTAACCAGTTAGGTTTAAAGGTGAACGAATACGGCGTGTTTGAAAATAAGACAGGTAAAAATATAGCAAGCCGGCGCGAAGAAGATGTGTATTCCGCGTTAGGCTTAGATTTCATACCGCCGGAATTGCGGGAGGATACGGGCGAGATAGAATGCGCCAAAGAAGGCAGACTGCCTAATTTGGTTGCGCTAAAAGACATAAGAGGCGATTTGCACGTTCATTCCGATTGGTCCGACGGCATGCACCCTTTGAAAGAAATGGCGACGCTGGGCAAAGAGAGAGGGTATGAGTATCTTGCGATATGCGATCACACGCAGTCTTTGCGAGTAGCCGGCGGCTTGAATGAAAAGGAATTGAAAGAACAAATAAAAGAGATCCGTAAGATAAATAAAAATATAAAGGGATTCGAGCTTCTTTGCGGCACAGAGGTCGATATTCTAAGCGACGGTTCGCTTGATATAAAAGACGAAGTCTTAAAAGAACTAGACATAGTTGTAGCCTCTATACATTCCGGGTTCAAACAATCTAAGGACAAGCTTACCGGGCGGGTTATAAAGGCAATGGAAAATAAATATACCTCCATAATAGCCCACCCCAGCGGCAGGCTAATAGGCGAAAGGGCCCCGTATGAGCTCGATTTTGACGAGCTTTTTAAAGTCGCGAAAGAAACTAACACGGTATTTGAGATAAATGCCTTTCCTTCAAGGCTTGATTTAAACGATACGAATATAAGAAATGCCAAAAAATATGGTGTCACCTTAAGCATAGGCACTGACACGCATATAAAAGACCAGCTTGACGCTATGGCCCTTGGGGTTGGTATGGCAAGACGGGGCTGGCTCGAGAAAGGCGACTTGCTTAATACGCTATCGCTGTCCTCTCTTAAGAAAAAACTTAAAAGGAAACGACAATGAAAATCACGAATGAAAAATTTTTTGTTCTCATCACGTATGACCTATTGCTCAAAAATAAGGATCTTGTATTAAAGAGCCGCATAAATTGTTCTGTTTATTTAAATTCTCATAACGTTCTAGACATGTATAGCAAGAAAGACTTTATTAGGATAAGAAAATTTTTTGACGATAACGGGCTCCTTAAAATAGTTCATGGCCCGTTTCTGGACCTAAATCCCGGCAGTGTCGATAGAAAAATAAGAGAAGCAAGTCTAGAAAGGTTTATTCAAGCTCTAAAAGCTGCGAGAATATTGGGTTCTCAACACATAGTGTTTCATAGCGGCTTCAGACCTGACCCTTACAAAAAGTACAAAGCCGAATGGCTTAAGAATAGCCTGAATGTCTGGGGAAAGTTTATAAAGCTAGCGGAAAAAGAAAAAATAAATGTCGTTATAGAAAATACATTTGAGAAGACGCCCGAATTGCTGGTCGAACTAGTTCGAAAAATAGATTCCAGGAACTTCAAGATATGCTTTGACGGCGGACATTTTAATTCCTTTGCGAAAATAGACCCGCTTAAGGCGTTTGATATGATACCCCCTCGCATGATAGGCGAAATCCATCTGTCGGATAATGACGGTTCAGACGACCAGCACCTGGCGCTTGGGGAAGGAAATATAGACATCGATGCTATCTTTAAAAGGGTAGAAAAGCTGCGTATAGATCCTGTAATTACAATAGAACCCAACGATATGATAGGCGCAGAAAAGGATTTGGCATATTTGGAGAAAAAAGGATATATTCAGTAGTTAGGGGTTAGTAGTTAGGGGTTAGGGAGAATGAATAAAAAAGTAAAACTCCTTGAGATGTATGATAAGATGTATAAACATTTCGGCCCAAGGCATTGGTGGCCCGCTGACACGCCGTTCGAAGTTATGGTTGGGGCTATCCTGACGCAGAATACATCTTGGAAAAATGTTGAAAAGGCTATTCGGAATCTAAAGGGTAAAAAGGTACTCAATCTAAAAAGTTTATATAAATTAAACATTAACCGCCTTGCCTTACTTATAAGGCCGGCAGGTTTCTATAACCTAAAAGCCAAAAGATTAAAGAATTTTGTAAATTTTCTATTTTTAAGGTATAATAACACAAAAAGTATAGCTAGAAGGCCGTTAGCTCTTTTGAGAAATGAACTTTTGGAAGTAAAGGGTGTGGGCCCCGAGACAGCGGATAGTATACTTTTGTATGCGTTAGGAAAGCCCGTATTTGTTGTCGATGCCTATACCAAAAGGATCCTCACAAATCACGGATTTATCAAGAAAGATGCCGGCTACGATGAGATCCAAAAGCTATTCATGGATAACTTGCCTCGGAAAAGACAGCTATTCAATGAGTATCACGCATTGATAGTGGAAACGGGAAAGAATTTTTGCAGGAAAAAACCATTGTGCGGCATATGCCCGTTAAAAGGATTGAGGCCATGGGAAAAGTATATTTTGTAAAGGCAGCGAAAAGCGATGGCAAGTCCGAGATCATTAAAAAGATAGAAGGCCTGCTGGAAGCGTCGGATTGCTTTGATTTCATCAAAAAAGGCGATATTGTAGCGGTAAAGGTAACATTCGGAGAAAAGGGCAATGAATATTACGTAGGCCCGGAGTATGTAAAAGTTGTCTTAAATAAAATAAAAAAATTAGGCGGAAAGCCGTTTTTGACGGATGCCAACGTTTTATATAAAGGAGAGCGGACTAATGCGGTAGACCACCTGAACCTTGCCAGAGAGCACGGATTCTTAAGGTGCGATGTGCCGGTTATAATAGCGGACGGTCTTTTTAGCAAAAATTACAAGAAAATTGCAATAGATAAAAAGCATTTCAAGACCGTGAATATCGCAAGAGACGTAGTAGACTCGGATTGTATAGTTTCTATTTCGCATTTTAAAGGACACATGCAGACAGGATTCGGGGCTGCTCTTAAGAATATAGGAATGGGGCTCGCTTCCCGCAGCGGAAAGCAGATGCAGCATTCTCATGTGAAGCCCGAAGTCAGGGAGAATAAGTGCGTATTGTGCAAACAGTGTTTCGATATATGCCCAGTTTCAGCTATAAGCGAGAAGAACGGCAAGGCATTTATAGACAAAGAACGCTGCATAGGGTGCGCCGAGTGCGTTGCTACCTGTAAATTTTTCGCTATAGCCATTACCTGGGAAGAATCAGCTGAAATTCTTCAGGAAAAAATGGTTGAGCATGCCTTTGGCGCTTTAAAAAACAAGAAGGACAAGGCAGTATTCATGAATTTTGCACTGGAGATAAGCAAGGAATGCGACTGCTGGAACTTGGAGAATCCGATAATAGCCAAAGATGTGGGAATATTTCTTTCAAACGATCCCGTCGCCGTAGATAAGGCCGCAGCGGATAAAGTCGTAAAACAAGAAGTAAATGATGTTTTCAAGAAGGCTCATCCCGATACCAATTGGCATAGGCAGCTTGAATATGGCGCAAGCCTGGGCCTGGGAAAACTTGATTATAAACTGGTAGAGGTGTAAAATGAAATACTTTAAGAAGTCAAAGTACAGGTTTGATCTTAAAAGTATGAAGCCAAAGAAGGAAGAAGATATTACTCTGGAAGATCTGTACAAAGAACAACTTAAGAACAAGGTACGGCGGAAAAAATAACGTTCTCAAAAATTACATAAATTAAATAAGGAGATGGAATGAATAAAAAAATGGTGTTGTGTTGTTTGCTGGCATTTATATTAAGTTTTTTGGTATCATTTCCGCTGTATGCCGAAGATAAAAATTGGGAGATAAGGAACTACCAGACTGTAAGGCTGGACGATAGGCGCGAGATCGATAGCACTTATCTAACAAGGATAGAGGCTTCTTTTTATTACAAGATACCCAGCGACCTAGATATAAAGTTTGAATTAAAACCGTTTGGAGAAGCGCAATATAAGTGGGATCAAGGGGCGTGGAGCAGGAACGAGGCCGGCGTGGAAACCGGATTTCACGTTACCGAGTATGCGTATATAGGAGAAAGTTTTCAATATGCGTGGCTTGATGAATATAAAAAAGGCACGAGATTTCGAAATGAAGACTTCTTGAGGAATGACACAGCCGAACTTGAATCTAGGCTTGAAGCGCATATACCTTTTGTGCTAAACTCTAAAGGGTATAAAATTACCGTGGTTCTGATCGAGGAGTATACTTATTCTTGTGAAGAAGAGAGGGCAACTCTTAATGAGATAGGTGGGAGGTTTGTCATACCGGTTTTTAAGTATTTGGATGTCGCATTAGGCTGGAGGCACATCGACAGAATACACGAGTACGATTCGGACCAGCTTGAGTTGACGTCTATTATAAAATTTTAACTTATGGAAAAAATGGAAAAATTGAATAAAAAGGAAATCGAAGGTTTAGACTTTGAGATATCGTTTTATGAAAATCTCCTGAAAGATAAACCGGATTTTGTAAACGCCTTGATTCTCTTAGGCGAGGCCTATACGAGAAGGGGGTTTTACGAGAAGGGGTTGGCGGTGGACAAACAACTTGTTAAGCTGCTGCCCCATGACGCGATCGCGAATTACAATTTAGCGTGCAGCTACTCTTTGATCGGCGATATTGGATCCTCTTTAAAGGCCATAAAAATCGCCATAAAAAAGGGATATAGCGATATAGATTTTATGCAGAAAGACCCTGATCTCGAAACCATTAGAAAAGATAGTAGATTTAAGAAACTGGTGGACAAATTAATTAAAGAGAGAGGAGGGGACGTAGATGGTATTTGGCTTATTCAGGAAGAAGACGGTGAAAAAGCAAACAAGAAAGAAAGTTTTAGCAAGGAAGGCTATAAAAAAACCAAAACACCCAAAGAAAAAGGCGGCAAAAAAAACACAAAAACGTGCCGCAGTTGCAGTAAAGAACAAAAAGACCGTTTTAGCGTATGATATCATTGGAGAAGTCACCCACTATTTCCCAAAGGTAAGAGCAGGCGTCATAAAGGTGAAAAAAGGAGAGATAGGCATCGGAGATACCGTACAAATAAAAGGTCATACGACAGATTTTAAACAAAATGTTGTCTCTATGCAGATAGATCACGTGCCGATAAAAAAGGCAAAGAAAGGCAACGAGATAGGGTTGCTTACAAAAAAGAGGGTTAGAGTCGGGGACTCTGTTTATAAGGTTTAGGAAGCGGAAGCGTAATGAAAAAACAATCGTTTAAAAGGGTTCTTTTGGGGTTGGGCCTTGATTGTAAAGACGGCCATGTAAGGGTTACGAAAGGCAAAAATTTTCGCCTGTATGGCGGAAGCGAAGAGACCCACAACCTGATGCAGGAAAAGGCCATAAAATTCAATGAACAATTGGATAAAATTGGCAAGAAACTGGACAATGTTAATAGGAATGAATTCTACGACATAGCCCATAAGATAGGGCTGAAAATCCTTGACGATTCTGACAATCTAAGAGGGAAAAAATAATTAATACTGTAATCGCAATACAATAATGTTCGGTTTTAACAAAGCAAGAATGTCCTGTTCCAAAGTTGCTATAATGATCCTTCTCA
>PEWV01000070.1 GCA_002780005.1 Candidatus Aquitaenariimonas noxiae
TCCAAAGATTACAATCGATACTGATCCCAAGCATATGCTGCCTGCGACTTCGCCTGTGCGCCAGTATAATGACAAGGTAGAAAAAGACTTTGTTCTTCATCCCGATGTGATTGTGTTAGGGGTAGTCAACGCGGATGGGATTTTTAACCCGCAAACACTTACATATGTGAAGGATTTGACGAATGCCGTTCGACAGATCCCCGGTGTAATCGTACGGGATGTGGATAGTCTGTCAACCGTAGAGAATGTATTTTCTAATGAGGGTGAGCTTGTTGTCAGGCCTGCTTTAGGCGATATTCCACAGACCGAAGAAGGGTTATCAGCTTTGCGCAAAAGCATTTTAGATAATTCCCTCTTTGCGGGCCGCTTTATTTCTTCAGATGGGGAAGCCGTAGCGATCTTCATTCCTATAGAGCCGACCGCCAATGGTAAGGAAATCGCGGACAAGATTCGTGCGATACTGCCAAAAAATTCAGGTCAAGATCATTTTTATCTTGCAGGAGATCCGGTTGCCCGCGATACATTTGGAACAGAGATGTTTCGCCAGATGGCCTTTTTTCTCCCATAGCAGGTTTTGTGATGTGTATTGCACTATGGTTAATGTTTCGCAACGTTACTGTAATTGTCGCTAATATGGCTGCTGCAATGATTGGTATTATTTGGAGTATGGGAGGTTTGATAGGATTGGGACTTCCTGTTCATATTATGAGTTCTATGAGTCCAGTTTTTTTAATGGCGATTGCAACCGATGCGGTTCATATTTTTAATGAGTTTGCATTCCGACTAAGTGAAGGGCATGATAAACGCAAAGCCATTCTGGAGACAATGAAAGTTGTTGGACCCCCAGTTTTTTATTCGGATGTCACTACAGCCGTGGGTTTTGCCGCGCTTGCAACTGTTACCATCATTCCAGTCAAGATTTTTGGGCTAGTTGTTGCGTTCGGAACGCTGGTTATCCTTTTCCTGAGTTTTACATTTATTCCAGCTCTTCTCATGCTCATTCCTGAAAAGCATATTTTAAAGCTTGCATCAGCGCATGGAAAAGGGGAAACATTCTCCCCTTCACTTTTACGTCTGGGACGCTTTTGCGTAGAAAAGGCCAAACCGATTCTACTTGTGGGCATCGTGCTATTCATAGTGGCGATGGCAGGCCTCGCGCGCATTCATGTTAATAATAATATGGTTCATTGGTTTAAATTCAATAGTGAAGTCAGGACCGCAGACCGTGTCATGAATAAATATCTTGGTGGAACTTCCACAGCCTATTTGGTCGTTCAGGCCAAAGATGATGGCGCTGTAGGAGATCCTGCTTTTTTACGTCAAATCGAAGGCCTTCAGCGCGAATTGGAAAAAGACCCTCTTGTCGGGAAAACATTTTCCCTGGCAGACTATATTAAACGCGCGAATCTGGTCATGCATGATAATGCGTCTCTATTCAATCGCGTACCGGATTCTAAGCAAGAAGTAGGGCAATACCTATTTCTTTTACAATCAGCGGCAAAGCCTAGGCATCTTGATAACGTTGTCGATTTTTCCCTTAAAACTGCCAATATAATTATTCAGTTGAAGAGCTGGGATGCCGATACGATGAAGTCAGTAATTGGCCGGGCAAATAGTTTCTTCGCTTCGCATCCATTGCCAGAAGAAGCAAATTTCAAACCAGCCGGGATTGCGTATTTTAATATGGTATGGAACCATGAGGTGCTGTGGGGAATGGTTAATAGTTTCCTCTGGGGGCTCATTCTGGTATTGATACTCCTTGTCTTTCAGACCCGTTCGTTTCTATGGGGGATGTTGAGTTTTCTGCCGCTTCTTTTCACAATAGCGTTGATTTATGGTGTCGTGGGGTTAATCGGAAAAGACTTTGATATGCCGGTCGCCGTATTATCCACGCTTTCCTTAGGGATGGCTATTGATTTTGCCATCCATTTCGTTGGCAGGTTTCATCAGCGGTATAAAGAAGACCCCCGCCTGAAAGAGGCACTTATTTGGACGGTAGCCCGGCCCGGAAAGGGGATTTTTCTTAATGCCATTCTTTTTGCCCTGGGATTTGCAGTAATGGCTTTTGCAACCTTAACCCCATATATCACCGTTGGGGTTTTTATGGCGGCGATTATGGTTCTTTCATCGGTAATGAGTGTTATTTATCTACCAGCCCTTATTCAATTAGGGCATCGAAAACTAATCAAGAAAGGTGGCGTATGAAAAAAATACTCGCTGTTTCAATTATTGTTTTTCTGTTATTTGTAAGCGGATTTTGGACTAAAAATGTCTGTGCTCAGGACACGCAAAGCGGAAAGACGGCGATGAGTGACATGCTTTTAGCTTATTACTATCCTCAGACAGATGCCAAAAGCGAGATATCTATGCGCATCGTGAACCGTCAGGGTCAAGTCCGTGAACGGCGCTTAACCATGCTGCGTCTTAACCAGACACCCGGCGGCGATCAGTCTTATTACATCTATTTTCACGAGCCTGCAGATGTTAAAGGGATGAGTTTTCTAGTCTTAAAGCATCTTGGCCGCGATGATGATCGCTGGATGTATTTACCTGCGATTGATCTGGTCAAGCGTATTGCTACAAGTGACAAGCGTACGAGCTTTGCTGGGTCAGACTTTACTTATGAGGATGTTTCTGGACGCGCTCTTGATGAGGACGCTCATGAGCTGATAGGTGAAGAAGATCTCAACATATACCACTGCCTTGTAGTTAAAAGCACGCCGAAACGTCCGGACGAAGCAGGATTTAGCTATCGAAAATTCTGGATTGATAAAGCGACGCACCTGCCGCTTAAAGTAGAGCACTATAATATTAAAGGAAAGCTTTACAAGGTTTATGAAACCCAGGATATTCAAACTCTTCAAGATACACCGACAATCACGAAAGCGACGATGAAGGATCTTGCGGGCGAGCGGTATACGGAGATTACTATGAAAGAGGTCTCCTATAATGTAGGAATTACTTCGGATATCTTCCAAGAAAGACTGTTGCGTAGGCCTCCTAGACAATGGATTGGAGACTAATTTGTTGAGTAAGGTTTGCAGTTTCATTATTATAGCTTTTATTCTGGCTATTTCTATCAGCGACGTTTCGTTTGCCGAATCTGCATCTATTAATTCCGAAAAGATAGGAAATATCCCTCAAGATGAAAGAAAATCGCCAGATGCTTGGGCTAAAATTTTTGATTCAGTCCATGGATTTATCGAGACCGCTTACGGTCCCAAATTCTTAGGAGATAAACTGACGCAAAAGAATGACTATAATCTCTTAGAACAACGCCTTCAGCTTAAAGTTGCTTATCGGCCACAAAAACCTGCGTGGCTTGCGTCGTGGAATCCAGAGTTTTTCTACAAAGGAGATCTTCTATCGGATGAATATAAGGAAATACTGCGGTATCAGACTCGCGAGGGATATGGGCTTGTTAGCCCTCTTTCATGGATGGATGCTAAACTAGGAAGACAGATTCTTACCTGGGGAACAGGGGATTATCTTTTTATCAATGACGTCTTCCCGAAGGATTATGAGTCATTCTTTATCGGCCGGGATGATGAATACCTCAAAGCACCGTCAGACGCCGGGAAATTCTCAATATATAGCCAGCTGGTTTCAGTGGACGTAGTCGTTATCCCTTTTTTTACGCCCGACGTCTCGATCAGAGGAGACCGTTTGAGCTTTTATGATAATTTCCTTGGCCGTATTGCGGGTAAAGAATCAAGCTGGATATTCACAGAACCTGCGGTTCAGTTTGAGAATACAGAAATTGCCACTCGCCTATATCGCAACTTGGGAGAGTATGAAACAGCTATTTACGCATTCAAGGGATTTTTTAATCAGCCAGTGGGTATTAAGAATGAGAGCGCGAAAGAGGTCTTTTATCCAAAGCTTGCAGTTTTCGGCGCGAGCATCCGTGGGCCTGCGCCATCTGTCGGAGGGATCGCTTCCGGTGAAATAGGTTACTCTGATTCCTTGCAAGACCGCAGTGGTGAAAACCGGCTCATTGAGAATTCAGGGATGAAGTATCTTCTTGGTTACGAACGGGATTTCCCAAAGGATTGGCGCATCGGTATGCAGTATTTTGTGGAACAGATGCTGAATTTTGATGAGTTCAAGGCAAATAGCCAGCCCGGTGATATTCCCCGGGACGAATTTCGGCAGCTTTTAACTTTTCGTATTACAAAGCTCTTCTGGCTTCAAACTTTAGAAGCGTCACTTTTTAGTTTTTATAGCCCTACGGATAGCGATGCCTACATACGGCCGCGTCTTGCGTGGCAGGCAAATGATCGCTGGAAATTGACAGTGGGTGCAAATATTTTTTTTGGTAAACATGATTGGACTGAATTTGACCAGTTGGAAGGTAACGATAACTTCTACATAAGGCTTAGATATAGTTTTTAAGAGGAGGGTACTATCAATGATATTAGAAAGAAGCTTAAGAGGTGTTGCAGGATTTTTTATCCTCAGTAGTCTTATATTAGCCTATTTTGTAACTCGAAAATGGCTTCTATTTACAGGTTTTGTCGGTCTTAGCCTATTTCAATCTGCATTCACAAATTGGTGCCCGATGATGTGGGTCTTAAAGAAGTGCGGGATGAAGAGTTGATACCAAGAAAAAATGTAATGGCTAGAATTACACGAATGTTTTAGTAATATCAGTGAGTTTGAAATTTTAAGCGAGGTTACTCAATATGAAAATCCGGGAAAGTGGAATGCCGGAACGTGAAATGTGGGAAAACTTCTTTAATCCTGTCAAAACTCTCGCCACTCTCGGCATAAACAGTCAAATAGGTGATGTGGCAGAGTTCGGTTGCGGTTATGGCACATTTACGATTCCAGCCGCAAAAGTGATTAAAGGAAAAGTCTATGCGCTGGATATCGAACCGGATATGATCCGCGTTACTGATGAAGAAGCTAAAAAACACGATTTGAGCAGCGTGCAAACTGTGATACGTGATTTTATGACAGAGGGTTCCGGTCTGCCCGATGGAAGCACGGACTATGTAATGCTTTTTAATATCCTCCATCTTGAAAAACCGATGGTGCTTATTAACGAAGCAAAGCGAATTTTAAAGGAAGGTGGCAAGCTTGGGATTATTCATTGGAACTATGACCCAAAGACGCCCCGCGGGCCCTCAATGGATATCCGCCCTAAACCGGAAGATTGTATAAGATGGGCTGAAAGTGTTGGGTTCGGTGGAGCTACTCAATACGACTTAAAACCATATCATTATGGAATTGTTTTAATCAAAAAGGAGGATGCATAATGAAGATTGGAGTGATTATTTCAAGCAATGATGCTGAAACAAGTTGGAATGCATTACGGTATGCGAATTTCTGTCTTGGGCGAAAGGATGAGGTGAAAGTGTTTTTAACTGGCAAGGGTGTTGAATACCAGAACATAAGCACTGAAAAGTTTAATACGGTTGAACAGGCGGACAAGCTATTAAAGTCAGGCGGCAAGATCCTTGCTTGTGGTACATGCGTAAAATCGCGTAATCAGGAAGGGACCGAAATGTGTCCAATCAATACAATGAAAGACATGTATGAAATAATAAAAGAGGGTGATAAAATAGTAACATTCTAGAAAAAAGGAGATGACAAGATGAAAAAGATTATTGTTATAGCATGTGTAGTAGTTTTTGTTATAGGGATTGTGGTCGTTTCATTTGCTCAAGACTCAAACAAAATGGATAAGCCCATGATGGGCAAGGGAATGATAATGGGTAAAAGCGGAATGGTTGCCACTCAAGACGGCGGCGTCATTGTAATGGTGAGTAACAAATTATATAAATACGACAAAGATTTGAATTTAGTCAAAGAGGCTGAAGTAAAAATGGACATGGAAGGTATGCAGAAGATGATGATGGAGATGAAAGAAAAATGCCCCATGTCCCATGAGATGATGGAACGCTGTGGGATGATGGAACACTGTGGGATGATGGAACACTGTGGGATGATGGAACACTGTGGGATGATGTGCGAGGAGAAAGAAGAGCATAAAGAACCGGTCAAATCAACAAAGCCATGATGAGGTGATAGCCAAAAAGTATTATAATATTTGCGATGATGTGTTATATTGGAAATAATGTGGAGATCTAAGCATGTTTTTGATTGAAATAGGATGTAAGATTTTAAAGGAATTTACATCGTTAACATTATTAGTTATTCCATATTTTATTTTAGGAAGTGCCTTTGGAGCACTTCTTAAAGTGTATCTAAAACCGGCTTTTGCCTTTAGATATTTAAACCGTGGTACTTCCTCTGTAATAAATGCAAGCATATTAGGAGCGGTTCTTCCGGGCTGTGCCTGTGCTACCATGCCAATGGCAGAGGGTTTAAAAGAAAAAGGTGCAAGACTGGGCACAATAGCGGCATTTATTATGGTTTCCCCCCTTTTAAGCCCCCAAACGGTTATCTTAACCTATGCGCTACTGGGTTTAAAATTCACCATTGCAAGAATTGTATTTTCACTTGCCGGAGCCATAGTCTTAGGGATAGCGTTCAATTATTTTGAAGGGAGAAAACTTAAAGGATTTCATGCGTCCTTGGAATCCTTAAATTCTAAAGGTGATTCTTGTCCTCCGGGATGTAAGGGCGAAAAGGCCGGTTTCTTAAGAAGCTTTATTGAGATTGCAAAAAATCTTGGTAAATATTTTGCATTAGGTATGTTTATTGCGAGTATATTTACTGTGCTTATCCCCCAGGGAGCGATCCCAAAATATATTGGCTCATCCGGAGCATTCGCTTATTTAGTTGCAGTATTAGTAGGTATTCCAGTATATATCTGTGAAGGCGAAGAGATACCTCTTACCTTGACACTTCTTAAGCTTGGGTTAGGAGGAGGGCCCGCTTTCAGTTTTCTATTGGGTTCAGTTGGGACCTGTATTCCCACAATAATTATGGCACAAAAGGTTATCGGTAAAAGGCCGGTTGTTTTTTACATTATCTTTTGGTTTATATTTGCGGTGGCTTCAGGGTTAATATTTAGCCGATTCTTTTAAAATTTAAAGCATCATCCTGAGAAAATTAAACAGTGATAAGTGAAATGTCCACCTCTTCGAAGTGGACATTTTCTATCTCTTTATCTCTCAAATAGTTACACAATTTCGAGCCAATAAAGACCGGGCATTTTGGACAATATTCAGCCTTGTTTGTCTGTCACCAGTCCGAAAATCAACGAGGAATTCTATCTCTGATTTCAAAATTTCTTGATATAATAGGTTATTACAGCTATAATACACCTGTAGAAATTAGAGAGGTCTTGCCGTAGTGATATGGGCAAGGGCTACCATGGTTCGACGCGGAAAAACCTCACCCCAGCTTACCTGGAGAGAGGTTTTTCCTTGCTCACCATGGTGGTGAGCAAGCGAGTTGTAGCTCGCATCAGGCGAGCGCGCCGAACCACAACACGAGGGGGAATATGTGGTACGTCTACATCATTAAATGCGCAGATACAACCCTCTACACTGGTGTTACAAAAGATGTTTCTCGACGCATAAAAGAGCATAATTCAAAAAAAGGCGGTAGTTACACCAGAACTCGCACTCCTATTAGACTTCTCTATCAAGAACCCCAACCCCATTACTCCTCAGCCCTTAAGCGTGAAGCCCAAATCAAACGTTGGACTAAAAGTAAGAAAGTGGCGCTGATAAACGGTAATCTTACTGAACTTTCCAGGCTTAGAGTTTCTCACGATTGATAATTTCCAAAATAATTTAATCGATCTCTTTTTTTGACACCCGGCCATATAGAGCCTGTTCGGCGAGAGATTTTTTGGGTGCTTAGAATTCGAAACCACTCGTCTGCTATCCGTGAGGTTTCTAGCATGTAGCAGGTGAGTAGTAGGCAAGGTAAAACAAGTGAGGTGTTCACGAGGCTCGGCAGTCCGCCGTCCACAAGATCATTTTAGCATATAGCAGATGGGTAGCGGATGAACTGTAGAAACATGTGGTTAACGAGTAGCAGCATGTAGACGAGGGGCAAGAGGGTTCTCCCTCGTTTCAAAAAGGCTGCCCAACTATTAAGCTAGTACAACCGTCCCTAGAAACAGAGCCGCATTGTATATCTTCATACCTATTCCTCTTAGGATTGACCTCTACTAGTCCCTGATTTGTCTCCTATTATCACAAGACAGAACCGGATAGTGTAAAATATTTTGGACGGTTTTAATCTTAAAAGTTCTTTGAAATGTAAATAAAAAAGGTATATCCTCACG
>PEWV01000080.1 GCA_002780005.1 Candidatus Aquitaenariimonas noxiae
TTGATCGAAGAACCTAAACACGAAAGCGTCCAATTATCTTGACACTACTTAATTAATTTTATGATTGACTTATTTTGCCTTAAGTAGTATTATTGCATAATGTAATTAGCTAAAAAAGAGGCAAAATGGATCTTAAAAGCGTCAAATACTCATCTGGGATAAAAGAGCCTTACGTGGAGTTTAAAATCACAGCCGGACCCAAAAAAGGGTATATAACTAGAAGGTTCGGTAAGATTTTAAATTGTCCGACTTGCAAGGAGAAGTTTTTCGCAAGAAATGAGCAGATAAAACGCGGAATAGGAAAATTTTGCAGTGTTAGCTGCGCAAAGGTATTCAATAAGCAAGCGCGCAGAAAAGAGGAGGTTTCTAGCAGGGAAAGCAAAGATGTTAAGGGCCGTTTGGTATATTTCGGAGATGACGGCAGGGTGTACACGGAGAAAAAAGATAAAAGTAGTAAGGTGTTTCGTTATTACGGAGAATTGAGAAAATGCGCGGCTTGCGGGGAAGATTTTTTTGCCGATTTTGCCCAGATCAAGCTAAATAGGGCTAAATTTTGTTCGCGTAGTTGCGTAAATTCGGGAAAAACACTGCCATTGCGGAAAGACTCTCCGGCTTATGCTATCAAAGAGGATAAAAGAGAAAAATATAGGATGAGCCCCATACCTGAGCGATATGAAGATGATAGAGAAAAAAAGAAGGAGGAATCCGATCGCATCGAGTCAAGAGATAAACCTATCGGCGCTTTAGTATTCGGAATCGTGCTTATATATGTCGGTATTTATTATTTTATTAAAACATTGCGCATTCCGAACGCGCTGGATATGCAGCTAAAAGGTTACGTACTGGCAGTTGTTAATATTATATTAGGTTATTGTATCTTAAGAATGAAGCCTTTTACGATTAAACTGCTTTATGCCTACCTTATAATTGTAACCCTAAGCGTTATAGGGGCTAACTATGTTGCATATTTTGTGGATCCGGCGTTCAGGGGCGCAGTAATGTCAAAAGGTTTTATAAATGGATTTATTTTTTCTTTTGTTCCCTACTTATTTATTTTGACGTATCTCACTAAGCTTAAGGAATAGAGCCGCACTCGCCAACCTATAGGGAGTCAAATAATAAATATTCTTTTTCTTGATTTATAGATTTTGTTAGCTATAATATACACCTTAAATGTTTTAGCAAAAAGGAGATTAGAAATGCCGCGGATTGTAGAAATAAATAAAGTTAGAAACATAGGTATCATGGCCCATATAGATGCCGGTAAAACAACGTTGACGGAGAGGATATTGTTTTATACGGGCCGCTCTCATAAATTGGGCGAAGTTCACGACGGCAAGGCTCAGATGGATTGGATGAAGCAGGAGCAGGAAAGGGGCATCACGATCACCTCAGCCGCCACGACTTGTTCGTGGAATGGGTATAGGATAAATGTTATAGATACGCCAGGACACGTTGATTTTACAGTGGAAGTCGAACGCAGCCTCCGCATTCTTGACGGCGCCATAGCCGTATTCTGCGCCGTTGGAGGGGTTGAGCCCCAATCAGAAGCGGTATGGAGACAATCTGACAGATATGAAGTGCCAAAAATAGCCTTTATCAATAAGATGGACCGGGTAGGTGCCGATTTCTTCGGCGTTATCCACAGTATCGAAAAAGAACTTGGAGCCAATGTGATACCGCTACAGATACCTATGGGGATAGAAGATGATTTTTCAGGAGTTGTTGACCTTATAGAGATGAAGGCCTATAGATATGAGGACGAGACTCTTGGAAAAGATTTTGAGGTTAGCGAAATTCCTGAAGAATACAAAGAAACCGCCGAAAAATATCATCATGTAATGGTTGAGAAAGCCGTGGAGCTGGATGACACCCTGATGATGAAATATTTGGAATCCGAAGAAAGTATTACCAAAGAAGAACTTATGCGCGCCATACGAAAAGGTACGATAGCGAATAAGATAGTTCCTGCGCTTTGCGGATCAGCCTTCAAAAATAAAGGCGTTCAAAAGCTTCTCGATGCTGTAACGCTTTATCTTCCTTCGCCGTCAGATCTCCCTCCGACCACAGGTCATAAGGTCAATGACCCTGCAAGCGTAATTGAAAGAAAGGCTGACGACAACGAGCCTTTCTCTGCCCTCGCATTCAAGATCCAGTCAGACCCTCATATGGGTAAGCTTATATATTTTAGGGTCTATTCCGGTACCCTGAAATCAGGTTCGTATGTTTACAATTCAACAAAAGACAATAAAGGAAGGGTCGGAAGAATTTTACAGATGCACGCTAATCAGAGGGAAATACGGGAAGATGTAGGCGCGGGCGATATCGCCGCTATCGTAGGGTTAGACCACACATTTACAGGCGATACCCTTTGCGACGAAGACAATCCTATAGTGCTTGAGACTATGGAATTTCCGGCTCCGGTAGTATCTTTAAGCGTCAAGCCTGAAAGCCATGTGGACCAGGAGAAACTCATTAAAGGATTGATGCGACTTGCCGAAGAAGACCCCACTTTTATAGTAGAAACCGATAGGGAAACAGGCGAGACTATACTTTCAGGCATGGGCGAGCTTCACCTGGAAATCATTGTTGATAGGTTAAAACACGAGTTCAGCGTCAATACTGTTGTGGGGCAGCCAAAAGTTGCGTATAAAGAAACTATTCTGAAATCAACTTCCGAGAATTATAAACACGTTAAACAATCAGGCGGCAGGGGGCAATATGGGCATGTAGTGTTAGAGGTGTCCCCGGCAGCGCACGGGGAAGGTTTTGAATTTACAAATGAGATCACGGGAGGCGCTATACCCAAAGAGTATATTCCTGCCGTAGAAAAAGGTATTATAGACGTTATGAAAAGAGGGATTTATGCCGGCTATCCGGTCGTCGACGTAAAAGTATCTTTAGTTGACGGTTCTTACCATGAAGTAGATTCTTCCGAAATAGCATTCAGATTAGCTGCGGCCGAATGTTTCAGGAGGGCCTTTATGAAAGCCTCGCCCATACTAATGGAGCCGTACATGTCTATTGAAATTACGTCCCCGGAAGAGCATACAGGAAGCATCGTCGGCGATATTTGTTCGCGCAGAGGGAAAGTCCTTGGCATGGAAATGAAAGGGAAGCAGCAGGTAATAGACACCGAGGCTCCGCTTTCGGAAATGTTCGGTTACACGACCAAACTTCGTTCTCTATCGAGCGGTCGGGCGACCTCCTCAATGCATTTCGAAAAATATGTCGAAGTACCTTTTGAAATATCCCAGAAAGTGATCGAAGAGGCGAGGGAGAAGAAAGGTCAAAAGCAGGAGTGACAATATGGGAGACATAAAAACAAAGTCCATTAGGAATATAGAAGAAAAGATGGGTAATGTCGATTCCGAAACCATAAGATATCAAGTGCTGCAGCATGCAAAATCATTTAAGACATCCTGGATAGATCTAGGGCAGACGCTTTATACTGTCTGGAAAGACAAGATATATAAGAACTGGGGTTATAGTAAATTCGACCTATACACATCAAAAGAGATAGGCATAAGAAAACAGACAGCGCTCAAATTATTAAGGTCTTATTATTTTCTGGAAAAAGAAGAGCCGAATTATGTCAACAAGGAACACGTTGAAGGTTCAAACGCAGCGTCTCTGCCTACATACGAATCAGTGGATGTTTTACGCCTAGCCAGCAAAAAAAAGGACATAGATAGGACGGATTACATGGCGATAAAAAAGGATATCCTTGAAAAAGGCAAAGATGCAAGAGAAGTCAAAAGAGATCTTACCGCGCTTATAAGGCAGCGGGAAGAATTAGAGCCAGAAGAAGCGTGGAAAAAGAAAAAAGTAACAGCCATAAAGAGGCTTATAAGCTTGCTGAAATCAGTTAAAGAAGAAATTAAAATATCAAAATTGCTTCCTGCCCAAACCCTCAAAGAGGCCGACCATCTTATAGATAAGCTTGAGTCTGAGTTGTCAGGCAAATTATAATCGTATTATCATATTCCGTTAAGAGTTAAAAAAGTCAAAACTAACATATTGACAAATGTCAAAATGTAGTCTATACTTATATTGTGAGAATTAAGAGTATAGAAAGGCTCTTTTAGATAATTGTAGTCTAGCGATAATAGCAAACCATTCGAAAGAGTGGGGCGCAAAGCCGAGGACCTAAAGCCGTGTGGCTATGGTGGCCGGGTTGCCGAAGAGACATAAAAGTTCTTCTTAAAAGCCCTATTCTTTAAATGGAATAGGGCTTTTTTATTTGGCCAATAAAGGAGAACATATGAAACGGTTGTTGATTTACATAGTTTTTGCGGGATTGGTCAGTTTCGTTTTAGCACCTTTTTTATTTGCAGAAGAAGGTGTTGCAAGCTGGTATTCCGCTCAAAGCTGTCGAGCGGAAGGGATGGAGGGTATTTTCACGGCGTCAGGTGAAAGGTTCAATGAGAATGAGTTATCTTGCGCGATGAGGTCTCGGGATTTTGGCACATATTACAAGGTTACAAATCTCGAGAACGGTAAATGGATCATAGTAAGGCATAATGATTTCGGCCCTAATGAAGAGTGTTATGAAGAAGGCAGGATTATAGACCTGTCGAAAGGCGCCTTTGCGAGATTAGCGCCCCTTTCATCAGGTTTGATTAAAGTTAAGGTCGAAAGATTAAACTTATAGAAGAAAGCGGTGATTAAAATGGATGAGTTCTATAAAGATCAAAAGGCGAGATTGATAGCGATGGTGTCTCGGGAAGAGATGGACTTTATAGACAGGATAGGGAAAGATGCCCTTTACTCAACCGGTAGGAAACTGACGCGCGCAGAAGTTGTTTCAGCGATTTTAGACGCTATAGCCAGCTTGCCGATTACAGGTAAAGGCATCCGTTCCGAAGAAGAGTTTCGCGAATATATCCTGAAGGCTATAGAGTCGGCTAGGACCAGATAAAAGTAAACGCTCTTTTTCGATAAGGGCAAACCATCCGAAAGGGTGGGACACAAAGCCAACGGCCTAAAGCAACTATAAAAGTTGAATATGGCAGCGAGGTTGCCGAAAGATGAAGAAAATAAAAGTTTTAACAATAGTAATAGCGGTATTTTTGGTGTTCGTATCTTGCGGGATTGTTTTCGCGGATTCGGCCGGTGCGAATAGTGAAGTTATTAGAACCTGTACCTTGCGGGACGGTGTAATTATTGCTGTCCATTATGATCCAATCATATTGCGTCAATCTCATGCATCTCCTAAAGTATACGCCGAAATGATACTTTCCTACTCCGCCCAAGCCTATAACGAAATTGTATATAGACAAGGATTCGATACGCCCGGTTTTACATTCGCAAATCCGGATAAAAACTATTGCTATGATAAAGACGGAACAGTAGATATATATATTTTAGAAAATGGCAAAGCAAAAGACGCTCCTTGCTACGACATAATCAAAAGAGAAGGTAGGGGTTATGACGCGTGTGTACGATTCCCGGCAGATTATAAATCTTATTTGCGTAGCTCCGGAGCCGCAAATATAAGCATGGCCGGAATAACCAGAAAAATTAAAGGCAGCCTTTTTCACGAAATGTCCCATGTCATACTCTATTCATATAATAAAAACATCGAATCATGGTACGTGCATACTGCCGGCTACTCAAGTCATCAGGGAGGGGATTGGTATGTTGAGGGATTGGCGCGGTATTTTGAAACAATCGGCGATTCATATGAGAATTTTTTCTCAAAAGGCTTCAATAAGAAAAATGGTAAAAAAATAGTCTTATCTCAAGAAGGCGTAAATTATCTCATGGCCCATCCTTCAGAGTCGTTAAAAGAAGCCAGATATGACTACTCTCTATTCTGGGCATATCTTCACGATAAGTACGGCATGGCTAAGGTCGAGGAAATTTCAAGAAAACTTCGCTTTATTTCAGCGGCCAACATGAATGAAGAATTACCGGCCATAATCTCGGATGTGTTGAAAGAAGAAATGGGAGATCTTTTAAAAGATTTCGCAATGACTATGTATTTAAAAGAGTTTAACCGTAGTATCAAAAACGGGCTGGATACTCTGAAGATTGCTTCGCCCGAAGATTTTTCAGATAGCATAAATATAGGCTTGTCATCCTGGTCTAGTAATTTTATAAAACTGGATTTAAATAAGAAGGGTATGCCGAATATCGTTACCGTCAAAAAAACAAAAAACGGTAAAAAGGTAAGTATGACCGCATTGGCTTGTTTAAACAACGGCAGCATATCAAAAGTGCGCGAAATAGCGCTTGATAGCCCGGAGATGGTGTGTAAAATGAATTTGAAAGAGATGAAGAAGATGGGGGTTAAGGAATTGACCCTTATAGTGACGAATGGAAACGCGGATAGGAATGAAATTTTAGAAATAGGGCGCTATTAGTATTTAATTCTTATGCCTGCCCCGCCAAAGACCGCATCATAATCATAGCGATAATATGTTTGGTATTTCATATTGGATAAGGCCTTTGCGTAACTGACCAAACTTGTAGCGCTTACATGTTCGGTCAAAGGGTAAGTTGCCTGGAAGCTTACTGTGTGGGATTGGTCCAGCTGCGCATCATTGGTGTATGTGCCGTCCGAGGTTTGAGCCTTGCGGTCATCATACCCACGCGCGAGATACGCGTAACCAAGGGTGAAGGTAGCGGGTTTCTTTTTTTCGTCCAGTTTGTAAATGTAAGTCAAAGAGGGATTTATATTAATACTTTTAAAACTGTAATAGTTTTCAGTGAACACGTCATCCGCAAGGGGGATCGAGCCCCTGGAGTCATAATAATTCTGATTACTGTCGACAAGAATTCCCGTCAGACCGAGGCCCAGCGCGATACGGCTTCCTTCAGGCAGGTACGACAAATTAAGGTTCGAATAATGGAACCAGTCTTCTCTTTTATCTTTAGTAAGAATGCCGTCAGAGTCTATTATCTTTTTATCGCTAAAATCCTTGAACAGCGGGCTGTATAAAAACGTACAATTAAATCTTTCCGCCAGATAGCTATATCTAAAACTGGGCCGGTATCCTTCGTAATCTTTTTCGTCGGTTTCCGGGGCGGTTACAGTAGCGAGAGAAATGAGGGATTGATAATTAGGGTATCGCCTGTCGTAAAACTCAAAGCCCGCGCTAACCGAGTTTTTAAGGGTTTTGGTTTTTGTAAAGAAATATTCAACGGAGCCGCCCGCGCCGAAATCCCTGTAATCGTACAACCCGTCGGTCCAATCATAACTGCTTTCCTTGACAAAATGAAATCTCGTAAGCCCGTCTAGTTTTAAAATTGTATTCTCGTTTATTATATGTTTATATTCAAGAGTTCCGTTGTGATCCATTATTTCGTTATATACCCGGCCGCCTTCTTCCTCTACTATTATCTGCCTCTCCCGATTATAGGAGCCGTAATAAAGCGGGGTTATGTAATTTTGTTTATCAAGCCTGAGCACCGGGGCGACCGTGCCGTGGATATCCGCTCCGCCGATGGCATTTCCCCCGGATACATCCGAGTACGTGCCGAGGGCCGTTATGTTAACCAGCGGGATGAACTTGAATTCGCTCGCCTTTTCCACTTCAATAGTCTTTTCCAGGTCCGGAGGAATGTCGGATTCTTCTATTTTCTCAACCTCTGCGCCGTATGACGCGGATAAAAGAGAGGTAATGCATATTACAGAGAAGATCGCAACTGCGGCAGTTAATACTACAACTGATTTTTTTATTATATTCATCATATTATTATCCCATCCAATTTATTATGCAATATACGATAGCATAGAAAGCTTTTCGCGTCAAATAAAAAAAATAAAAGATAGTGTAAAATATTTTGGACGGTTTTAATCTTAAAAGTTCTTTGAAATGTAAATAAAAAAGGTATATCCTCACG
>PEWV01000036.1 GCA_002780005.1 Candidatus Aquitaenariimonas noxiae
CCGGTTATCTAGCAATAACCGTGAGGATATACCTTTTTTATTTACATTTCAAAGAACTTTTAAGATTAAAACCGTCCAAAATATTTTACACTATCATTATTTATGATTGTTGATCTAAAATGATACGTACAGCTGAGCTTTTTTTATTTCTGCTATTTTACGCTTTGCATAAGGCGCTACTTTCCCTTTGCGCTTCTGGATTTACCTTCAGTCTTTCGCCGTTTGGAAATTGTTTTCTTCTTTTGGCCTGTTACATGTCTTTCATTGCCCCCTTGCTTATCGAAATAGTGTTCCTGGGAGAAATTCCTATCTTTGGGCCTAGCGTCGTGATTCACTTTAAACAGACTACCGCCCCCTTTGCGCTTTGAAAAACACTCTTTGCAATATACGGGACGGTCTCCGCTTGGCCTGAAAGGGATTTCGCATTCTTTGTTACAGTCCGCGCAAATAACTTTATAAAGTTTTCTTTCCCTGAAGCGATCATCCTGTCTTCTTTCGTCATGACCGCGAAAGTGGTTAAAAGGCTGGAACGGTTTTGGTGAATTATTTCGCTCAAAAGGCCTTTCCGCGGACCGGCTGATCAAAGTATCTACCTTCTTTTCCAAAGAGATCAATTGCTGCTGCATATTACTAATAAGACTTGCTACATCCGGCCCGCTTGCCTGCGGGGCTAGATCACTTACATCCTTAGAATGCTTTTTCATAACGCTCCTTTTTCTGTTAGTTGACTCTTATTGACGTACATATTATCACAACGGAAAACCAAAGACAATGGGTTTTTTAAGGTTTCTTAAGGGCGCGGCTTCAGAGAGTCGGCCATCAGTTCCCGCAAAAACTCCGGATTCACGCTGGCTCCGTATTCAAGAGCCCTGGAAAGATGCTGCACCATAAGATCGCTATTTCTTTCGATATAATAGTAATAGACCGCCAAGTTATTGTGGGCTTGCCCGTTATAAGGGTCTAGCTTAACTGTTTCCTCAAATTCTGCGGCCGCTTCTTTAAACATGTTTTTTAAATAATAAACATTGCCGAGATTAAGATGGGCCTGAGTGTAATCGGGTCTTTCTTTAATAGCATTTTTGTATTCTCTTATGGCTTCATCAGGCATCCTTTTCGCGAAGTACACGTTCCCCAGATTACTATACGACGCTGCAAAATTGTTCTTTGAGTTAACCGGGGCTCTTTCTTTATTGACCGCCATGAACAAAACGACGAGCAACAAAGAAAAAACGACCAATTCTTTCAACTTTTCCTGATTTAGAAAGACCTTAAAGCTGAAAATTCCATACGCGCAAAACATGATAATAAAAGGCGCTGCTGGCATTCTGTATCGTCCGACTACGTAGTAAAGAATAAGGGAAATCATCTGGGCGAAAATAAACAGCATAGCCGGGTATGCGTTCCTTAGTTTTTCTCTGATCGCGAAAATAAAACCCAGGATAGCGAATGGAGCGATGATGCCGAAAGAAAAAAATGGAAAATTCAATACGGGTATGAATTTTTGGCAGAAGTAATAATTAACATTCAAATAAATTTCCTCAGCATTCCAAAATAAAAAGATCTTCTTCAAACAAAGCCGTAAGTACCGATATTTATTATTTACGATAAAACGCAATCCTTTTAAAAACCAGTAGTTAGACGCTTGCGATTGCGTCAGGTGTTTCTCCGGCGAAGGAATGCGGCCTTCCTTGCGCAATTCTCTTTCCGCCAGGCGAACAGAAGCCTTCACCTGTTCGATTGGAGAATCCGGTATTTCGGTAAAAGATATATAGGTGCCTTCGGCAACAGGATTGTTGCCGATAAAAAAGTTCAGACCGCCTTGAACCGGAAAAGGCATGAATTTTTTGTCGATAACATAATTTCTAACGGCGAAAGGAGCTATTACAACTATAACGCCGAAAATGAGAAACGTTATATCGAGCGCGGTCCTTTTAAGAATTTTTTCTTTTCTTCGAACATAAAGAAGCCAAACTGCAAAAAAAGGCAGAAATAATAATATGCTTGCTTTCATGAGCGCCGACAAGCCGGCAATAACGCCGGCTAATACCCATAATAAAGCCTTCTTTTTTTCTTCCGCATACAGCAGAAGAAGAAAAGACAAAATGTTAAGAAATACTACCAGGGTCGTATCCAGGAGAAATCCTGTATAAAATATGGCAATACTGTAACAAGCGTAGATCAAAGAAGCCAACAGGCCCACCCCTTCTTTTCTGAATATCTTAACGCTTAAAAAATACAATAAAAAACATGACAAAGAATCCAAAACGATCTGGACACAGGCTGCGGCAGCAAGTTTATGCCCGAAGATAAAATACACGCAGGACAAAAAGAACGGATAAAGCGGGTATAGATAAACTGATTCTTTGTATATAAGGTCCCCTTTGAGTATTTTTAAGGCGAATGTATCGTAGAATCGCGAATCGCTGGCAAAAAAATCAAATATAGGAGTGGATCTCAGCTGCTAAACATAAGCAAGCCTGATCAAAAAAGAAACAGCGACAATGCCTATTAAGATAATAATATTTTTATTTAACCTTTTCTTCATGATCATTTTTAATCCGACAGCTGGAAGCGAAAAACAGCAAAAAATGCTATGATCCTGTCCTTCCAATTAAATTTTTTCCCCTCCGAATAACTGCGTTTATTGTACTTGATAGGGACTTCACAGATCCTAAATCCTTTCCTGGCGACCTTTGTGCTGAATTCAGGCTCAAAAGCAAAACGATTTGATTTTAAAGTAATACTGCGTAGTATCTCTTTTTTGAAAACTTTATAACAGGTTTCCATGTCAGTAAGGTCTCGATTATTGAAAAAATTGAACAGAGCTGTTAAAAATTTATTACCCGCGTAGTGCCAAAATGGAAACGTCTTATAAGTTTTTCTCAAAAATCTGGAACCATATACAACATCGGCCTTGTCATCAAGTATGGTCTTTAAAAGATTGGGGTATTCCTCGGGGTCGTATTCGAGATCAGCATCCTGAATAATTGTAATGTCTCTTGCGGCAAATTCAAAACCCGTACGAAGCGCCGCGCCTTTACCCAGGTTTCGATCGTGGCAAAATACTTTTACGTTCTTTTTTTCGCGCGTCATGTTCGTCAAGCGCTCGCGCGTGCCGTCTGTTGAATTATCATCTACGATTATAATTTCTTTTTCCAGGCCTACGTTAACCGCTTGTACGCGGGAAATAATTTCTTCTATTGTGTTAACTTCATTGTAAACCGGCACAACCACGGAAATCTTCATAAAATATACCTGTTTATTTTTTAGCAGTGTTTCTTGTTACAGGAATATATTAGAATTCGACCTTTGGAACAGTTTTTGCTTTTTCTTCTGCCTTAAAGTATTCTGTCGCGGGCCTGTATCCGAATATGCCGGCGATAATATTCCCGGGAAACACCCTGACAGTCACATTGTAATCGCGGACAGCTTCGTTATAACGCATTCTTTCGACGGCGATCCGGTTCTCAGTGCCGGCCAATTCGTCCTGAAGTTTCAGGAATGTCTGGTCTGCCTTTAAATCCGGGTAATTTTCTACCACAAGAAGCAGTCGAGATATGGCAGAATCCATAGCGCCTGCCGCCTTCACTTTATCGTCTACAGAACCTGCCTTTGCCCACTGGGAACGCGCATTGGTCACATCTTCAAGAACCGTTTTCTCATGGGCGGCATAACCTTTAACCGTACTGACCAAATTTGGAATGAGGTCATTGCGCCTTTGCAGCACGCTATCCACCTGTGCCCATTTTGCCGCAATGGCTTCATGTTTAGTGACGATACCGTTATACGCGGATACCCCCGAGCCGACAACCAAAAGCCCGATCACGACAATTACCCCTATTGCAATTAAAAATGCTTTCATTTCCGCCCTCCTTTGATTTCTTTTTAAAGTTTTAAAATCTCCCGCCTGCTCCGCCTCCGCCGCTTGAGCCTCCTCCGAAGCCGCCAAAGCCTCCGCCACCAAAACTTCCGCCGCTAAAGCCTCCGCTTCGATAGCCACCACCGCCGGAGAACCCTATAAAATTTATAAAGACCCACATAAACCTGGGCCAAATAAGGCTTGCTATAATAAAGAAAAAGAACGCTATAAGATACACGACAAAAGGCGGCTCTCCAGATCCCTCCTCAACCCTTATACCGGTCAAACCGGTTAATGTAACATTGGCGTCTTTACCAATAATGTTCGCTACAGCGGCAACTCCGTAATAGAGGCCTTCGGAGTATTTTCCGTCTTTAAAATACGGCACCATGTACGTGCGCCCTATTTCGCCGCAGACGCCGTCCGGGAGGATCCCCTCGACGCCGTATCCGGTATGGATCCTCCACCGCCTTTCCTTGACTACCAAGAGGATCAATACCCCGTTATCCTTGCCTTTCTTGCCTATTTTCCAATTATCAAAAAGCAGCTGGGCGTATTCATCTTCCCCGTATGGCTCGATGGAAGAACGCGTGACTACGCAGATCTCAGCAGAGGTTTTCTGCTCAACTTCGCTAGTCAAGGCGTTTATTTTATCTTTGTACTCGGGAGAAATTACACCTGCGAAATCATTAACCAGCCCTAGAGGGGCCGGAACCTCTTCCTTGGCAAAACAGTAAAATGAAATAAATACAAACGCTGTTAAAAATAATAGTTTAATAACGCGCATTATAACTTATCCACTATTTCTGTGATCTTATCAAGCTCAAGCGTAAGTTCGGCAAGGAGGGTCTTAAAATCACCCGCCTTAAGGGCTGCGGAATTCTTTTTTGCGTGCAAAATTTTAAAAAAAGCTCCGCTTCCGACACCGAACTCTAAAGAAACCTCTTTTAAGACGTCTTCTTTTTTATAAGAAGGCCTTTTTCCTTTAAGCCTGACAAGATTCCTTAAAATATGCAGCGCTGAAGTGAGATTTCTGAAAAGCAGATTTGCAAGCGCTGTCCTGTCCTTGGGGTTGATCTTTAAATATTGCTGTTTCAAGAGGATCAGTTTTGATTTTAGTTCTTGCTCGCACTGGAACCTCAAGTTCTTTGGATCAATTTTTATTTCTTTAAGTACATCTTGGCCGTAAAGACAAGTATGATTTTCCTTCATATCAAGAAATTCTATCGGGAAGACATCTCCTGAATTCAACAGGTATTCATGGCTTAAAAACAACGGTTCGATCCTGCGGTTTGAGCGTTTATTCACGAGCTTTCTGGATAATTCAAGCGTTGGTAGATTAGTATTTTTAAGGATTATCAAGAGATTAACATTGGAATGGGTTTCTATGAATTCCCCACTTGCCGCGCTTCCGTAAAGCGCGATCGAGATCAGGTCATCGCGGTAAAGCTCTTTTAAGTTTTCAACGAATTCATGAACATTTCTCTTTAAGGTTTCAGGTAATTTCAGTTCCTGCATAATAACCCTCCTCACCTTCTTCTAATCTGTAACAGTTCCTACCACCTGGCTCTTATTATAGTACAAACATGTCACGCAGACAACATCAAACATGTCCCTTTGTTCTTAAGGTTGCTTGAGGTTCTGTAAAGTTACGGAAGGTTACGGGAAGTTACAGAATCCGCTATACACTGTTCGCCGTACGCTGTACGCTATACGCTTTACTATTGACAACGTCTCTAAGGGTTATTATTAGGCCTGGCCTATAAATGCGGCGTATTCCTTTTTAAGATCGTCCAGCTGGTCTGTAGGAACGGTGACCGGCGGTAAAGAGAGGTTTATAATATGCGCTGTCGGATTCATAAGATTTTCGAGCATCTCATCCGATAGCGCTTCGTTCATAAGTAATTGATAGAATTGATCAATGGATTCTATGTGGCTTGCTAATACTGACCGGCTAAGTTCGATCGCGGCCGCAAGATGAAGAGGATTATATTTCTCAAGCGACAGGACCCTGCACACAACGCTGCCGCGGACCGCCTCGCTAACATCTTCTTCCTTCAAGATAACAATTCTTCCTTCGGCCCCTTCGGTTGTTCCGGCCAATTCTTGCGCCTTCGCAAGGGAAACTATCTTGATATCGGGAGATGTGCCTCTTATGCCGGGACTCAGTTCATCCAAATATTCACGCGGCACGATAACTTCTCTGCCTTGCTGGACCTGCCTAGAATTCCTTGCTGTTTCATAGACAGTTTGCAATTCCCGCAAATGCGCCCTGTCAGCCATAGAAAATGGCTGCACAATTTCTTCTCCCTGCTTTTGCTCCAACGCCTGCGCCCGCCTCTCAAGCATCCTTGCATATATCCGCAAGCCTCCGAATCTTCCCATGTGCAGGGTATGAAGAAAATTACCGGTCCAAAAAGAGGCCTGTTCTTGCGCGACTTGAGGATCTAAGCCTGCGCTTAACTCAATGATCCTGCTTCTTGCCCTGATTATCCTCAAAATAGTGCCACTATGCTCTTTTATAATATTTTTTGCGCGCAAAAAAGCTTCATCTTTAATATCCTCAATGAGCTGAGCGCTCTTAATCCCGGCAAGATGCCTGTTTATGCCGCTGCTATATTTTTCTCCATAATAGTCCAACCACCACTCGGTAACTTCATCCCAATCACCTGCTACGGTTTTTGCGAGTACTTCATTCTGGTATTTAGACAGGATAATATTAACCACTTCGGTGATAACTTTCCCCCTTAGGTCATCTATTTTTCTATAGTCAAATTCGGCTTCTAGGGAACCTGCTAATTCTATCAAGGCATCAGAAGCCTTGGAAGCCGTTTCTAATATTTTATACGACCCGATTTTCTCAAAAAATGCATGCTGCCATTCATGCCATAAAGTAACCATGGCTTCTTGGCTTAAATTTCCGACACCGTCAATATCTCCTTTCCCAAAAGTAATTATCCCTGTCGGTGGAAATCCGGCAATTGGTTCAGTCTCATTGGATCCAAAAAATCCTCGCGTCTCAGTAAACGTTTCTTTTTGAGCATTAGACAAAGTATAAAAATCATCTGGCTTACCTGCTTCTATTTTTTTTCTTTCCCTATATTCCATCCGCATATAAGATTCCGCATCAAGTACTATATGGATGGTATCCGGGAGGAAAACAAAACGCGCGCTTTTAGGAATAAACCCTAGCCTGCGCTTGAAATAATCAATTGCTACCTTGCTTTCCGTATCGGTATCTGTAAATATGAAGGAAGGTATTTCTGTTCCCCCCACCCTTACTCCATCTTTAGGAGAAACGCCAGAAGGCAGTATCCCAAAACCCAGCCTTACGGCACTCACCTTCTCTCTATCCTGCAAATATTTTAGCAAACCTGTTCTTATATTGGCACGGGCAACATCGCTCGCATAAGGCATTTGTTCTTCGACAAAACCCCACAATCCTTCATCTGAAGCATATAGATGCCCTAAAACATAAGAGCGTAACGCAACCATAGCGTCAGCATCCTTTTCTCTTTGTAATAACGGTTGAATAAGCGGAGCGGTCTGTGGCCGCTCGCCCCTAGCCTGTTCTTCAAACACAAGCCAGTCCCTGTAAGTTGTAAGAAGCGCGTCTAATTCCTTTTGCCCTTCGATCGTTCCGGCCGGAGTTAACACAACACTTTCTACCTTGGTATTTATCGCGCTAAAGGTATCAGGCTCCTGTGACAATATTGAGTCTGTTTTTTCTTTTCCACGCATCAAAGCGCGTAAAATCTGTACCATGACACCCAAGTGATTTTGATCCAATTCACCGAATATACCGATTAAAAGATCGATACTTTTTTTTGTCCCCATCAGGACAGCTATATGAAAATCCAGATCCATTCTATAGGAATCAAGAGACGCACCTACAGCCCGCATTTCCGTCATGCGCGTTCTTGCTGTCATTATATCTTCTTTTAATGCATGCAGAAATCCCTCTTCCTGGGAAGGATCATTCTCTAAACATTCCACAAGCGCTCCGGAATCGGCAGCATTAAAAAGCATTCCTCGCGATGCCGTGACCAAAACCTCATTAGGGGATGAAAACGCGCTTATCGCGCGTAGGATCGCTCCGCTATTGCGTGTGTCATAAAAGGCTCGCAGCAATCCGCATTTTTGTCCATCAGTAGTCGTTTCGGCATCATAAATTGCTATCAAAGAAGGTATGTCCTCATCGGATATAATAGCTGCTAACAAATTGGGGAAAGTGTGTGAATCTACTTCTGTTGAGTCTGAAAAATATCTATCTGCGAACCCTAAAAGAACCTCTTTTAGGTGAGGGTCTTCGGCAAATGCGGTCTGAAAAGCAGGCTTAGGAAAAGAGGCTAATGCCGTAAGGGTGTTTTTTATGCTGTTCGCGTCGCTGGTACGCTCAATAACAGCTACTATCCTAGGAATTATGGCCGCTTTCTCAGCCGGCGTTGCATCTGAGCTGCCTAAATATTTTAACACTGCGCAAATACTGCCATTATCTTCCGTTGTTTGCTCAAATCTGTCTATAGCATAAGGCAATGCTTTTGCCCCCATACTTTTAATTGCTTCTTCTATGCTTATTGTTTTTCCACCTTGTCCAAAATAACGAGCATGCTCAGATAACAGGACATTAAAAGCGTTTTCTGTCCCTATGGCAGCTAAAACTCTATGAAGCATCTCGTGGGGCCTGAGATTGAGGCTTACGTCAATAAACGGAACGCAGGCATCGCCTATCGAGACCATCGCTCTAGCCGCCTCAAGCCCTAGCTCTGTTTCTGGCGTATTTTTCATATAGATATCCCACGCCAATTCAGCCGTCGCTTCTTTTCTGCCGGCACCTGCAATTTTTATCAAACCCATCATCAGGTTCTTGTTACCGGTTGCTGCAACAATATCAATAACCGGCCTCAGCGAATGCATGAAACGATCCTCTGTCTGGGCATCAGCGTCTCTTACGATATTAGCCAGGCGTGTCATCACTTTCGTTAGTTGTATAAAAGTTGATAAAAAATTTAGTACAAGGTCTTCGTCTAAACCATCTGTGCTGCTTTTATACCTAGCTGCGAATATGTCAAATAGATCAGACATTAACCCGAGACTCTCCTTCGCTTCTAGTCGAACTAATCTCTGGACGATATCCCATCGCGTCATCTCATCCGCATCGGTTAATCCGGCTAATAAAGCCGGTACAAGGCTTTCATCTTCTGTATAAGTAAGCGCAGTGATAATAGTATGCTTCAGGCCGTACTTCTGCACAAGAGCATTTAATTCTCCGCGCACAATCGGCTCTACTTGGGACAATACTCCCGCGGCTTTATCGCCTAATCCTGCGTCAGAATCAATATCGCTAGATAATATTTCCAAAAGAGGGGCCAGGAGTGTTCCATCAATCGCATCATCCGTCTCTGCTACTATATGCGCAACGTCAAGAGCTGCCCCTACTTCACCAGCCTCTTTACTCCTCCAGTCTTTCAATATCCGTGTATAAAAATCTGTGCCCTGCTTTCTATAAAACTTTACGATTTTTTCTGCCGGCTCCATTCTGCCACGTCTACTACTGGATAATAGCGTTCCTAATAATTCGTCGAAGCTCTGTTCGGGAACGGGTTTTTCCACACTTGCAACCGCTGTCGCTCCGGAAGCGGGTCCCGTGTTAAGCGATGCCTTAGCGACGTTCAGCCAGCGGTCGATCGTGGTGTTATCTCTTTTCCCCTTTAATGCCCTTGTTATTCCTTCCCGTGCTGCTTCTTCTGAGTCGATCTTCCCTATGGCAAACCCGATAATAATATCAATAACGACATCCTGCCCTGTCTCATCCGACACTGCACTTCTGACTTCAGCTAAAATGCCGCCGCGTTGTCCTAGGATTGCTATAGCACGGCCGATCCTCGCGACTTCGTCTTTGAACAACTCGTCGTTTTGTGTTTGTATATCATCACCGAAAGAGTTTATGGCAAGAGAATCTTCAGAATGCTTGAGGGCATATAGGGAGCCAATGAAGATCTGGTTGACAAAAAATACAAAAATTACACTGGCGGTTATGAGCTTATATATTATTTTTTTCATAATCTTAATATTTTAGGCTTATACATAGCTCAAAATTGGATAAATATAACTTTATATTCTTCTAATTATGTGCTATAATAAATTTACATTATAATTATCGACTATTCAAGCTGTTTATCTAGCTTTTTTCAATGTTAACGCAAAGGGTGATTTTATTGCGGGTGTTTTTGAATGGGGAGTTAGAAGGCAGTAAATAAAAAGGGCTGAACTGTTAAGTTCAGCCCTGATAATTTATTTGATAAAAAATGTTAGGCGAGTTTCTTCTTTCTTCTTAGTAAAGTTGTCGCTATACCGCCAATACCGAAAAGGACCATTGATGTTGGCTCTGGGACGGCTGACGGTTCCGGTGCTGTACCGGTTCTTTCGACATAAAGATAATGCAATGGTTCGATTATGAACTGGTAGTCGCCCGCGGAAGCAAACGTCACCATGTTGTCTAATGTCAGGTTTTTATTAATGGACCAATCCGAGCCATCGGTAGAAAGTTGCGTAATATTGAACTCGTTTCCATAGTTACCGTAAATTGGTGTGCCTCCTGCCGTGTAAACCATTAAGGAAAAATAGGTACTCAAATAAGCATTATCGCCGGCAATATCTGTGTCGAGGTCGGCTATGGGATTATAGTCAATGGTGAAATAGGCTGTTCCCGGGTTGTCGACATTAAAATATCCGTTATAGTTATACATCCCGTAAGATTCGGCTTTTTTATACGTATTATTCCCAAAGACAGTTCCATGTGTACCGACAATGTTTGGGGTAACGTCTGATGTAAAAGTGACATCGGCGGTGTTTGTTGTATCAGACAGGCTTGCATTTGCTGGAACGCTGCTCCAGAGGCCGCCGGGGGGCGTAAAAGTATAATCTGTCCCCTGAATATTATTTGATACAGATATATAAGATTGATGCATATTTGGCCATGTGCTCCAGGTAAGATTCATGCCGTTCCCAGCTGTAACGGATTTTATTTTCATCTCTGTTGTGACATTGCCCGAGAGAGCAAAAGACAGATTTGAAATGCCAAGTTTCCTATTTTTCTACGCATCTATTATCCTCCTCGTTTTTTTATATACCATTTAAATTACTGTATTTAGTCTAATATTAACTAAAGTATAACTCATGCCAATATCAGATTGCCTGAAGTATTCCTAATAGATTAAAAATAAAGGGGTTATAGAAGGATATGACAAACCATGACAGCCTAGGCGTGTTTATTTTTGGGATTAGCTGTTTAAATTAAGAAACAACTTGTGGCGTGCGTGGGCTGCTCCATATTAACGTACCAAAATATAAATAAGTGAAAGGATCCCTAGGATAAGAAGTACGAGCCCCATCACGCGTGTATTTCTTATCTCTTTTTCCATGGATATGGGCTCTAGTTTCCAATTAAATGGCCGGTAAAGAGATATTTGTATCTGGATAACTTTTTTCGGCTTCCAGGCGACGAGCGCCCCGAATGCGATCGCTATAACTATCATTGTAAGCCGTATACAAAACGGGCATATTGTTCCGCAGGAACAAGAGCATTTCGCGAATAGATTTAATATAGGGCAACTCATCTTATATTCCTTATTTTGATACCACCCTACAACCTATCACCTAAAACCTAACACCTCATTCAGCGTATTACGTACATCCCTCGTATATTGCCTTATACAACATATGCTCGGGATGATTTACCTGAGACATACTATAGTAAATCAGCGAGCAGCGTTTCTGATTATACGAGATCAGACTTTATAGACAGCGTCGTCTTTGCGAACCTTCTTTTCAACCTTTATGCTGATAAGGTCGCCTGCCTTCGCTTCCTGCGTGGGAACGCGATCGATCTGCATAGAGGTCACATCCTGCACAAGCTCGGATGCACTACCTTTTATGCGTATCTTATCGCCCACCTTCAACACATCGGTCAACTTGATCATGCTTACGCTGATATTACCAAAAAAATGGTCGACAGTCCCTATTTGTTTCTCTTCCATTTGCACCTCCGTTTATACTCCGGTTGAACCATGGCGCTTCATATAACTGCGCGAGCGCCTGCCGCTTTTATATTTCCCGCGCTTGTTAAAAGCCGGATTAACCCAAACCTTTTTTTGTTCTGCCTGTTCCCGTGGATGCTGTACGACTCTAGGCCTGGCCTTAAGCTGCCTTTTCTTCTGCAGTTCGCTTTTCCGCTGGGCTTCTGTTTTAGGACGCGTTGGACTTACATCGAGGACGCGGCCCATGAACTCTTTGCCGTTTAGGGCAGATATCGCGGCGAGGGCCTCTTCTTCGCGAGGCATCTCCACGAAACCAAACCCTCTTGATTTTGGCGCCTTTTCCTTATCCCTCATCACAATCACCACTGAAGCAACATTCCCGGAACCTTCAAAAAGCTTCTTTACATCAGCCTCAGTGGAGGTAAACGACAAATTGCCTACAAAAATATTCATGCTGATCTCCAGCTTTTACGCGTATCCCGGGGGCTGCCTCATTATATCTCTCCCTGATCTTGTTGCTTTTAGATTTCATATTGCGCCTCTTAAAAAAAGTATTATATACCTATGATAGCATGTTTACAATATATTTGGGGACAGATCTTATGTTCCTACTATTTTCAATTAATATTTTTACATTTCCACGCTAAGCGGAAAAAATAAAGATTAAAGGCAGCAAAGATAACTAAATGAATAAGGGTTAGCAGCGTGCCGTCGCCAAAGGTACAATCATATTGGTAATACTCTATCGCTTCTATAATGACGCCGCTGACGAAACCGTAAAGGGTATAAGCCAAATTTAATGAGGCAATGCATAAGATCAATACTTTCGCCCATTTTTTTGCTTTGCCTAAACCTATCACACCCACTAAAATCCCCAAAGCCGCAATGCTTAAATACCACAATAGCAGTTTGGAAGAAAGGGCCAATCTCCAGCCGCTCAAAAAAACAAATATTACATAATAATCGATTATCCCTATGTAGGCCAGATACAGTAAGCTAATAATACGTGCGATCATTTTGCTCCTTTGTTTTAAATTTCAATGGGATGTGTCACCATTTTTATGATTTTTACAAACTATTTTATAAACAGCGTGATTATACCAATGATTATCAATACAGGCCCGATGATCTTCATTTTCGAGCCCCATGTGGCATACCACTTCTCGTATTCTTCGCCTTGTTTTTTGCTCGCGCTTATTATACGGAATCCGATCAAACTAATATACACCCCGACTAGTATAGCGCCGATCCCTACCATATGCCCTCCTTGTTTTTATTTTCGCTGGGTAATTTCATAAATAATAGTACAAGTCGCTTCAAGTTCTATGGAACCTGGCTCTATTTCCGGAGCTGCGCTTGCCGCTTCCATGACCGCGGTTTTAGCGTATCTTTCTCTATATACCGGAAAATGTCCTCCCATGGCCTCGCTCGCCTTCAGGACCTTTCCCACCTTAAATCCGGCGCCTTCCGCTATCACCTCAGCCTTTTCTTTTGCGTTCTTCGCAGCCTTTAGTCTCGCGTCTTTTTCAAGTTCTTCGATCTTGCTTGATTTGAACTCTAAACCATTAATGGATATAGCGCCGGCATTAACAACGGTATCTATCACATCTCCTATTTTCGATAGATCCTTTATCTTTACTGAAAGCATATGAGATACCTCAAATGATTCCGGTTTGCGCTTGCCCCACCATATAGGACCCTCTTTAACCTTTGGGGTGATATTGTAACTTATTGTCTTTATATCCTCGTCCTGTATACCCAGGCTCTTTATTTCATTAATAACCTTATTCATATCTTCGGTTTGATGCTGAAAGGCCTTCTTAAGGGACTTTTCCTCGTTCACTATTCCGAGTCTTATTATAGCCTCGTCAGGCTTAGCTGTTACTTTGCCTACGCCTTCAACAATAACACGCGGCATACTGTCCTCTATACACTTATAATCCGATCCCTCGGCAAAAACAGGCGCGATACTTAGCGCTGCAATTATTGCAAATACAATCGATAAGCTAATAAAAACTTTTCTCATTTTTTCCTCCTCCTGCAACGTTTCATTCCAGATCTTGCAAGCCCCATATTTTCATCGCTTAATATTTGTTTTCAAAGTCGTACAAATAAACCACCGCGCCGGGAAATTTTATAATGCGTTCTTTCATTATTGTTTCAGGTATGCTGAGAGAAAACATTCTAGAACCTATTCTATCCAAATAAGATATAAAAAACTGCTGCTCATCCCCTCTTACCCAAAAACAGACATGCGAAAAAACGACCCAGACCCTTTTTTGGCCCTTCAGCCTGTTCAGGTCCTCTGCGTATTTATCCCAATTTTCTCTCGAAGACACTCCGTAAATACTGTTCTCTTCGTCAAGACCGTATTTCGGTGCATAATAATCAAACGCGTCCCTGGCGCCGTGATATACGTATATTTTATCACCTTCTTTTTTATTGTCCTTTATATACTGCAAAACAGACTTCATTTCTTCCCTTGTCCTGGGATGTAAGACATGTGTCCCGGCTATTTTCAACGGATTAAAAAGTATGATCCCCAGCAATAACACCCCTAGTATCTTCATGTTCTTGTGGATCCTAAATCCTATCTGCCAAATAGCCGCCGTGATAAACAATAAAAAAACCGGGACGATAAACAACAAAAGGCGCTCTATAAAAGGGTACTTATGAAAACTGGACGCGATCAAAACAAAAAATATAGGCATGACCAGGATAAAAAAATTATTCCTGCTTCTATAAAGGACGGCCCCCAGCCCCGCGAAAAATGCCGGGATCGAAAACCATAGGGGAAATAAGACCAGCGGGTCTCTGAACATCCCGACAAAAGCTTTTTTTAGCCATTCTATGTTAATGAACGAAAGATCGAAGCCCGGCATAAACGCATAATCCCAATAGCCCAATAGGTCTTTACTGCCGGCCAGGCTTTTAGCAGAAACGAAATAGAAAGCCGTAAAACTAACAAGCCAAAACAAGCTGATTATCATTATTTTGACGAACTTCTGCATGTTTTTTTCATAGATACTTGAGACGAATAAAAAAATGCCTATAGAGGCCAGGATGAACACGGCCGAATGGGAAAGCCACACGGAAAGCGCGCCTGCCAGCGCGAACAGAAAAACGTTAGAGACTTTCTGGTACCGCTTTTGGAAACGTATGGCTGACAAATATAATATAAGCGTTATCAACACATCGCTTGAATACTGTTTGGCTTCTGATGAATAATAGATCAACCTGTCAGAAACTACAAATAGCGCCAGGGCTATAGGAGCCGCTATTTTGCCGACATAATATTTGGCTATTTTGTAAAAGACAAAGATCGAGCCGATCCCGGTAAGAAGAGGAATGATCCTTAAAGCATAATCGCTTGAGCCGAACACCTGCGTTACGATCTTTTGGAGCAGTAAAAAACCGAGCGGTGCGGTCGGAGTATTGACTTGAGGCTTAAAAAACTCAAAGAAAGAGTTTTTGATGACATAATTGACGAGTATAAGTTCGTCAAACCACAGGGAGCGATCGAATAAATACTGCCGCAGGCGCAGAAAGATCCCAAAACAAATAATTACCCAGACTAAGACCTTGCTTAAAAGAGCCGCGTTAATGCGGTTCTTTTTTTCCGCTTGGAGATCCGGGAGAGGCTTCCTAAATTTTTTCTTTTTTTTCATATACTAGACGTGTTCCTTATTATAGTACAAAAATGTCCAGTAAACAACCGCAAATGTGCGTTACGAGGTCACCACGTCACCAGGTCACCACGTCGCAAGTAAAAGCCATCCGGTGTCTTGGTGACCCGGTTTTGTTTGCATATTGGAATTTGTGATTTGGGATTTAGTAGGCTGTTGGGTGCTCTAATGGATAGATTTAAGATTACCGCCGTACCTGCCCCTTATTATAATACAAACATGTCCCGCAAACAATAAATTCAGTAGTTAGGGGTTAGTAGCTAGGGATTAGGGAATAGCGGTGAATCACTCGACCACTTGGTCACTCGGTCACTCGATCACTCATTAGTGGTTAGTGGTCAAGTGTATATGAGTTTAAGATTGCTACCGTACCTGTCCCTGAATTTTACCTATTTTCTTAGAATGGACAACATCTATAAAAAAATTATTTTTTATTGAAGATCCTGTCGAGAACTTTCAGGCCTTCATTTTTTATATTTTCTTTTAGATCCGTAATGTAGGGTTTTACCAATACCATAAGCGATTCCTGGAATCCTCCGAATTCCGGATTCTCCGTAGTTCCTCCGATACTGAACTTAAGCGTCAATGGGTCGACGCGGTTTATGGCGTTGCATAAAGCCGGCATAGGTATAAATCCCACCATCGGGATCCCGCCCATCTTCGGCTCCAGGGTATGTCCTTTTAAATAAATTTCGTTGCGCGAATCTAGAACATCTCCTTCTATAGACGTTTTCGATTTAAGTGTTATAAACCCCTTCGAAACATGTACCGGAAGCGAATCTTCATAGGCGAAACGAACCGCGTCCATATCAATATCATTCAGCTCCGCTCTAAATACTACTTTCTGCCCGTTCTTGTCTGCGCCCTTTGAGAAGAAAATATCAAATTTTCCGTCTGGCGAAGCGCCTTTATTGACGTTTCCGCGCAGTTCTACAAGATCTACCTTCATTCCGTTTTCAGGGTCGTATGCGATCCGGCCTAATCGTATTCTCGCGTTAGTAAGTTCCGCTGTATTGCCCTCCATTTTTATCTTTATATAAGCATCGGCAATGTCGAGATTTTTTATTTCAAAAACGTACAGGTCTTTAGCATTCTTAAAACGCACCAATTTACCTTTGGGGAGCGCCTCAACTGTCTTGGTTACCTGTTTGGCGTTCTTACGTTCTTCTTTTAATTTTTCCTGGTTCTTCTTGGAGGAGCGTTTCTTTATTATCTCGCATATCTTGCCGAACAAGTCTTTTTTTTCCATAACCGAGCGCCATTCCAGATCGACGGCAGCTTTCTGCGATCCTTTCTTCGGAGCGGCCAAACGGTTAATATTGAAACTGCCATCGGCCGTACCCTCTATATTTATTTCGGCTCCGACCAGGCGTATATTAGAAAATACCACCCGCCTTGAAAGAAACCCAAGGGGGCTTATACTGACTGAGCTATCATCTATCTTGGCAATACGCACGTCTTCCCGTTCGGGGTCGAATACTTTCATTCCTTTGAGCGAAAAAGAAAGCGTCAGGGGCCAGATGTTCACTTTATCGATCGTGATCTTTGAGCCGCTGTATTTATTGATATTATCCACTATAAATGAACTAAATGCCGGACTTATAAAAAATCCTACGCCAAAATGGAACGTCAGGAGCAGCACGATAATAATTGTAACGCCTACTATATTTACCCGTTTAAATAGAGATTTGGACTGGCCCTTCCCCCTTATTTTATTGATCTTCTCCTTGAGGGTTAACGTTACCTGCTTTTTGACATTCTTTAACGTGGATCCGGAATCATCGCCTACGAGTCCCATCAGTTTTACTCCGGGTATCCATTTAGCCAATGCTGAATTCTTTATCTTCTCCGAATATTTAACGCTAAGTGAAATGCTCAACTTTTTGGCGATAAAGTATACGGGTATGCATAGCGCTGCTGAGACTACTATCCCTCCGGCTATAAGCGTATTATTTATATCAAGGTACGCTATGACAGGCAGATGCGTAACCCATCTCCAGAAGCCGGTCAGATAATCGGACTTTTCCAAAATATAGGTTCCCACAAGATCGGTCAATCTGTATATTCCCAAAAGGTATACGGATTTAAAGATAGGCAGGGTAAGAAGCGTCGCTACGCGATTGATCTTAAATACAAAAAAGAATATGACAAGAAGAATGGCCATGGGGCCGCTCAGGGGTATAAACCCCAGAAAAAGGCCAAGGCATACGCCAGCCGCTATTTCTCGGGCCGAAATATTGCCCTCTAAAATACTTATGATCTTCGCCGGTAAACTTATTAACGATAACATATCCTTACTCCTTCTTTCCGTTTCTAGCGACGGTTCTCGCAACAACCCCAAACTTAATTTGGCGTATTGCGTACAGCGTACGGCGTATAGCGTTTAGCGTCTAGCGATTAGCGGCTAGTAAGCCTTCGGCGCGTTTTCAGAGACGTTTTCCAAATTATTCGGGAAACTGCCTTTTTCCGATTGCGCTGGAAAGCGTTTGTGACACTTACTTTAACCAGCTAGTTGCATCATTGTAATTTTCAAATATTTGGGACCTATTACCTGTTTTTATTTTCTTACCTTGGGACCATAGTTTATGCCATTTTTTAGATAAACCGTCTTTGACTACAATGGCCGACTTGCCGCTTCCTATTATTTTTTCGTTACTCATATGAAATGCCCGTATTTTCTCCAGATCGCTTAGGGGCACATCATCAAATTCAAGGGCTGTGTGGTCAAAGATCACATTGCCATTCGGCAGCCACTGCGGATGCCGCAATATATCTTTTGCCATTGCGATAAAATCGCCGGCATTCATCTTGCCGCTCGTCTTTACGGATAATAAACCTTCTTCATAAATTATTTTGTGATTCATGTGTCTAGATCAGTATGCCCCCGGCATACCCTATCCGATGAAATAACCGAAAATAGTCAAGGCCAGGCCTAAAACAAGAACCACTGCTGAATGGATCATCAATAGGGTTTTGTTCGTTTGATAAGCATGCATAAATTTGGATACGGTATTCGGAAAAGCAATTAACCAGGTGCCTTTGATGAGACCGCCCCAGCCAAAAATTGTAATTATTACAGTCCAGTTAGCCACCCACACATTATGGGACAGCACTATAAGAAGGCCTATAACAAGCGCTAGTAATCCGCCAATATAAACAAGAGCGGCGTTCTTAGAGAAATCTTCCATGACTTTCTGATAGAATTCTCTGTTTAGCATAATACCTATAGCAATAATGAGATAGCACGGCCCGAGGATCTTAGCGATAAATACCGCTGTTTCCATGTCAACCTCCTTTTTTTATCCTTTTATAGACTCGGTCACTCATTAGTGGTCAAGCGGCCAAGTGTATATGAGTTTAAGATTGCTACCGTACCTGTCTCTAAATTCTTCAACTCAAAAAGTTAATCTGCTGTTTTCTATTGTTTATTTCTTCTGCGCCGGGAAAATAGAATAATTTGCCCGCGAAAGAAAGCGCCAAAAGAATCATGGGAAGTTTAACGTTCCCGGTAAGAAAGAATATCAGCAAGCCCCCTATGCCTATCGCATCCACCGTACCCATCGCGAGCATTGTCATTACCATCATTGTCGCGCAAAACATGGACACGGAAGTAATACTGCCCTTGCGCGCTTCCCATATCTTTTCTCTCAGGGGCCTGATCGTGGCGATCATGCTTCCTCCGATAATAAAACATAATAAATACAACTGATTGTTAATTTCTAAGGTCAGAGAAGGCTTTATGGAATCTTTAAGAAAATACATAATTGCGGCATAGACGAAGGTGTCAACCAGGAACGCCAGCGATATTATAGTGATATTTTTTTCGCTGATCGGCGGTTTAGCGTTCATCATCAATCACCTCATTTTGATTCTGGGGACGGTCCTCGCAACAATCTTAAGGCTTGTTCCTTATTATAACATCCTTTTATAGACTCGACCACTTGGTCACTCGGCTACTCGGTCACTCATTAGTGGTTAGTGGTCAAGTGACCAAGTGTATATGAGTTTAAGATCGCTACCGTACCTGTCCCTAATTCACCAATTTCAAATCCCCGAAGCATGTGCCTACGGAACGGGCTGATCTTATCAAGTTATGACCGAGCGGAACTGTTTTTGTGCCTTTTGCGACAACGCTTAAAGGCACTTGCACAAAATTATTATTTTTAACCCCTGCCATATGCCCGAATTTTCCGCGGGCGGCCATATCAACCGCGAACGTACCGAGCCCTGTCCCCAATATTCTATCAAATGAAGACGGGGAACCTCCCCGCTGAAGATGCCCCATGACTACAGTGCGTGTTTCGATACCGGTGAGCCGCTCCATAAGTTTTTCAGCAAGTTTTTCAGACAAGTTTTTCAGAGACGTTTTCCAAATTATTCGGGAAACTGCCTTTTTTCCAATCGGGAAAGTGTACTTTTTTTAAAAAAGTTTGAAAGAAAACACCTGTTTTTGGTGTCATGTATTATAGGAGACAATATTATCAAAAAGGAGGCATTATCATGCCAAATGGACCGAGATTGCTACTGGAAAACGTTTGTTATCATATTATCACAAGGGGGAATCAAAGACAATTGGTTTTTAAGGATTTAAAGGATTATCAAGAATATCTGGATAGATTACGAAAGTATAAGAAAAAGTACGATTTTCTTTTATATGGCTACTGCCTTATGCCTAATCATGTCCATATGGTGGGTGAAATAACCCCTGCATCAAACCTATCAGCTTTTATGAGGGCTCTTTTAAGAAGTTATACTGCTTATTTTAACAGAAAATATAAAAAGGAAGGTCATTTATGGCAAGGAAGATTTAAAAGCAAGATTATTATAAAAGATAGATATCTATTTGATTGCATCAATTATATAGAGGCAAATCCTATAAAAGCAAATATGGTAAACAATATTCATGAATATAAATGGAGTAGTTATAGCGAAAGGGTACTTGGGGAAACCGGAAAAGAACGAATAGTTAATGATCTTACCATGCGAGATGAGGGGACAGTTTCCTGATTACTTTTGGGTCACTTTCCCGATTGCGTTGGAAAGCGTCTGCGAATGCGGCCTATAACCTAAAACCTATAACCCTAACTTTTGCTCCCCGCCAGCGTTATTCTGATATTTAAATATAACTATACCTAGCGGAGGAAGAGTAAGCGAAATCGAGGAATGCATTCCATGGTAAAAAATAGGCTCGGCCTTGACCCCGCCCAGATTCCCCTGCCCTGAACCGCCGTATTCTTTCGCGTCGCTATTTAACATTTCTTTCCAGAATCCCGGGCGCGGAACGCCGATCCGGTAATTGCCGCATGGGGCCGGGGTAAAATTGCAGACCACGGCCACAATATCATCTTTCTGCCTGCCTCTTCTTACAAAACTAATAACGCTCTTCTCCCAGTCATTACAGTCTATCCACTTGAACCCGTCAGCAGAAAAATCCAATTCGTATAAAGCCGGCTCATTACGGTAAAAATTGTTCAAACTCATAAGCCAGGCCTCGATCCCTTTATGTTTTTCGTATTGGAGAAGCTGCCACTCGGGGCTTTTCTCGTGGCTCCATTCGCTCCATTGCCCTATCGCGCTGTCCATAAAAAGCAGTTTTTTCCCGGGATAAGCGAACATATAACCGTAGAGAAGCCTAAGATTAGCGAATTTTTGCCAGTCATCGCCGGGCATTTTGCGTAAAAGCGAACCTTTGCCGTGGACTACTTCATCATGAGAAAGCGACAGGATAAAGTTTTCGTGGAAGGCGTAGAGCATGCCGAATGTTAAACGCTCGTGATGAAATTTCCGGTGTATGGGGTCCTTTGACATGTAGTCCAGCGTGTCGTGCATCCATCCCATATTCCACTTCATACCAAATCCCAACCCTCCGAGGTATACGGGCCGCGATACGGCAGGCCACGCTGTGGACTCTTCGGCGATCATTTGCACATCGGGAAATTTCTTGTAGACGGCCTCGTTCAAGCATTTCAGGAAATCTATTGCCTCCAGGTTCTCCCGTCCGCCATATTCATTCGGGACCCATTCTCCGTTCTTTCTCGAATAATCCAGGTATAGCATCGATGCCACGGCGTCAACGCGAAGGCCGTCCGCGTGATATTTATCCAGCCAGAAGAGGGCGCTATTGATCAAAAATTCGCGCACCTCGGTCCTTTCGTAGTTGAAAATATAGCTCTGCCAGTCCGGATGAAATCCCTTGCGCCTGTCGGCGTGCTCGTATAGATGCGTGCCGTCGGCGTATACCAAACCATGAGCGTCAGAAGGAAAATGCGACGGAACCCAGTCCAGGATCACGCCGATCCCGTTTTGATGCAAGTGATCTATAAGATACATGAAATCCTGGGGCGTCCCGTACCGCGATGTCGGGGCGAAATAACCTAAAACCTGATATCCCCACGAACCGTAGAAAGGATGCTCCATAACAGGCATGAATTCTACGTGCGTAAACCCCATCTTCTTTACATAGCTTGTGAGATCCTCTGCCATTTCCCTGTATGTAAGCGACCTGTTTTTCTCAGCAAGGATCCTTTTCCAGGAACCGATATGAACCTCATATATAGAAATAGGCGCGCTTGAACTATTGGATTTAGCGCGGCCTTTCATCCACGTTTTGTCATTCCACTTGTATTCCAGGTCCCAGACGACGGTCGCGGTCTTAGGGGAAATTTCCCAGTAGAGGCCGTACGGGTCGCTTTTTTCTGTTTTGAAGTCATTGATCTTGGAAAGGATATGATACTTATATATAGCGCCCTTCTCCACGCCCGGGATAAACCCTTCCCATATACCTGTACTATCAGGGCGCGCTTTTAAAGGATGCGATTCTTTATTCCAGCTATTGAAATCTCCGATAACCGAAACGTACTTCGCGTTGGGCACCCATATAGCAAAATAGGCACCGGGCGTATCATTTACGCTCATCACGCGCGAGCCAAGTTTATTGTACAGCTGGAAATGGATGCCTTCCTTAAAAAGATGCGTATCGCGCTCGGTAAAGGCAGCCGGGTTATCTATAACATCCCCTACTATTTTCTTATTTTCTGTATTTATTATTTCGTTTTCCATAAATTTTCCAGGACAGTTCTTTTGTTCCCGCCCTACCCCCTAACTACTAACTACTAACTTGCCTTTTTCACAGTCTTTTCAGCATGCGTGAAATCAGTGTTCGTGCCCCAGCAGATCGCCTTAAGATGAGCGTGGCAGTAGATCTCGTGGTTGTAAATGCTTAAGATGTTCTTACAGGAAGGAAATCTACATTTTCTATGTCTCGGTGAAGTCTTTACTTTCATATTATTTCTCCTTTGCGGTTTGCCGCTTCCTCGTTATTGAAAAATAAAAAAGGCGCTTAAAAACCAGCGCCTCTGAAAAAAACACCCTTATTATATATATCTAGAATTCAAGTTCCGCCTCTTTTCATTAGGTTCCATAATAGCACAATTTGTCCTAAAAGTCAAGGCGGGGGGAGGAGAATGTTATTGCAAGGCAAAAATGTCCTGTTTCTAGCAAAGCAAGAATGTCCGGTTTTCATGTTTCAATTAG